>DASQCY010000221.1:0-7355 GCA_035634495.1 Allostellaceae bacterium | reverse complement strand
CATGTCTTCCCGCGACAGCCGGCGGAACAGCAGAATCTCGTCAAGCCGGTTCAGGAACTCCGGGCGAAACGCATCGCGCACCGCCGCCATGACGGCCCCGCGCGCCCTCTCCACATCGGCACCCTCGGGCAGGCTCGCCAGCGCTTCGCTGCCGAGGTTCGAGGTCAGCACGATCAGGGTGTTGCGGAAATCGACGGTGCGGCCCTGACCGTCGGTCAGGCGGCCGTCGTCGAGCACCTGCAGAAGCACGTTGAACACGTCCGGGTGCGCCTTTTCGACCTCGTCGAACAGGATCACCTGGTAGGGCCGGCGCCGCACCGCCTCGGTCAACGAGCCGCCCTCGTCGTAACCGACATAGCCCGGCGGCGCGCCGATCAAGCGCGCGACCGAGTGCTTCTCCATGTATTCCGACATGTCGATGCGCACCATCGCGCTCTCGTCGTCGAACAAGAACTCGGCCAAGGCCCGGGTCAGCTCGGTTTTCCCGACACCGGTCGGCCCAAGAAACAGGAACGAGCCGAGCGGCCGGTTCGGGTCCTGCAGCCCGGCGCGAGCGCGCCGGATCGCGTTCGACACCGCGATGATCGCTTCGTCCTGACCGACCACCCGGCGGCGCAAATTCTGCTCCATGTTGAGGAGCTTCTCGCGCTCACCCGACAGCATCTTGTCGACCGGTATCCCGGTCCAGCGCGACACGACGCCAGCGATGTGCTCCTCGGTGACGGCTTCCTCCAGCATGCGACCGGCTTCGGCGCTCTCGACCTCCTTGAGCTTGCGTTCGAGCTCGGGGATCACGCCGTAAGTCAGCTCGCCGGCGCGGCTCCAATCGCCGCGACGCTGCACGATCTCGAGTTCGGCGCGCGTCTGGTCGAGCTGCTCCTTGAGCTTTTGCGCTCCAGCGAGCTTGTCCTTCTCGGCCCGCCATTGCGCGGTCAGCTCGGCCGAGCGCTGCTCGAGCTCTTCGAGCTCCTTGACCAGCCTTTCGAGCCGGTCGCGCGATGCCGGATCGCTCTCCTTCTTCAGCGCCTCGCGCTCGATCTTGAGCTGAACGATGCGGCGGTCGAGCTCGTCGATCGCTTCGGGCTTGGAATCGACCTCCATGCGCAGCCGCGAGGCGGCCTCGTCCATCAGGTCGATCGCCTTATCCGGCAGAAAGCGGTCGGTGATGTAGCGGTTCGACAAGGTGGCGGCGGCGACGAGCGCCGAGTCGGTGATGCGCACGCCGTGATGGAGTTCGTATTTCTCTTTGATGCCGCGCAGGATCGAGATCGTGTCTTCGACCGACGGCTCGTCGACAAACACCGGCTGGAAGCGCCGCGCCAATGCCGCGTCCTTCTCGATGTTCTTGCGGTATTCGTCGAGTGTGGTGGCGCCGATACAATGCAATTCGCCGCGGGCCAAAGCCGGCTTCAGCATGTTGGAGGCGTCCATCGCCCCTTCGGCCTTGCCGGCGCCGACGAGAGTGTGCAGCTCGTCGATGAAAAGAATAATTTCGCCGGCGGCGGCGGTGATCTCGGACAATACCGCCTTTAGCCGCTCTTCGAATTCGCCGCGATATTTCGAGCCGGCGACCATGGCGCCGAGATCGAGCGCCAAGAGGCGCTTGTCCTTCAGCCCTTCGGGCACGTCGCCATTGACGATTCGCAACGCCAAGCCTTCGACGATCGCCGTCTTGCCGACCCCGGGCTCACCGATCAGTACAGGGTTGTTCTTGGTCCGCCGCGAGAGCACCTGCATCGTGCGGCGGATCTCGTCGTCCCGGCCGATCACCGGGTCGAGCTTGCCCTCGCGTGCTACGGCGGTCAGGTCGCGCGCATAGCGCTTGAGCGCGTCGTAGCCCTCCTCGGCCGAGGCGCTGTCGGCCTTGCGACCCTTGCGCAGATCTTCGATCGCCGCGTTGAGCTTCTGCGGCGTCACCCCACCGGCGGCGAGCGCCTTGCCGGCAGGCGTCTGATTGGCCAGCGCCAGCGCGAGCAACAGCCGCTCGACGGTGACAAAGCTGTCGCCGGCCTTCTCTGCGATCTGTTCGGCCTGTTCGAAGACTCGGGCGATCTCGGGCGAGAGATAAACCTGGCCGGCGCCGCTGCCTTCGACTCGCGGCTGCCTGCCGAGCTCGGTCTCGACCGCGCTCAGGACGGCTTGAGGATCGCCGCCCGCCGCGCGAATCAGATTGCCGCAGAGACCTTCCTTGTCTTCGAGCAGGATCTTGAGGAGATGCTCAGGCGTGAGGCGCTGATGGCCGCTGCGCAACGCCAAAGCCTGGGCCGACTGGATGAATCCCTTCGACCGCTCGGTATATTTCTCGAATTCCATGGTTTGCTCGCTCTGCTGAACCGGCCGCGGTACCCCTATTCAGGCGGTGCCGCCACCCTTCAACAGGCAATATGGTGTGGGCGGGTGGGCGCTCAACCCCAGCCGGCACCGTCTCCTGAGCGCCGTTCGCTCAGGTCGCAAAAACTACCGGAACGGTGGCGTATCGTTCGAATAGGGGGGCTCGGTACCAAACGGCTGCTCGTCGCTTGCTGGCGGCGGCGACGGTTGGACGAAGGCCTCGTTCGTCTCGCGGCCTTCCGCCTCGGACCCACCGGTCTCCAGATCGGCCGGCGTCATCGGGCGTGGTGCCCCGTGCGGGTTGCCTTCGCCATTCGCATTCATGACGCGGAAATAGTGCTCCGCGTGCTGATAGAGGTTTTCGGCCGCTATCCGGTCGCCGCTGGTCGCTGCTTCGCGCGCCAAAGCAACATAGCGTTCGAAGACCTGATACGCGTTGCCACGAATCTTTACGTTTGGGCCATTGCTGTCAAAAGTCTGACTCCGCTGGGGCATCCGCGGACGGTTGTAGTGCGGATTACCCCCGTTGCCGCGGCCGCGCGATCGCTTGTTTGGTCCTGGTCTCATGACACCCGTCTAATCGCGGTGAACACTGTCGGACCGATGTCCGGCGGGAGCATACCATGGCCCCTCTCGGGCGGTTGCGGGCCGGTTTGCGCCGCTTTCCCAGACGATGGTGAGCCCCCGAGCAGCGCCACCCTAGACGGGAAGACGGCGCATTCCAACAAATTTCTGCTCTGCCCGCGCAGGCGCTCTGGCTACGACGCAGCGCGCGACGCCGGCGAGATCGCGCTCGCATCCCTCGATCGCCAAGCCGCCCGCCTGTAATATCGCCATCACGGTCGGTGCCTGGCCAAACCCGACCTCGCAAGCAAAGACGCCTCCGGGTTTCAGCAAGCCGGGGAGGTCGATGATAAGGGACCGATAGGCACCGATACCATCGGGGCCGCCATCGAGAGCCAAGCGAGGGTCATATAGGGCGACCTCGCGCGGCAGATCAGCCAGCCCCGCGGCGGCGATATAAGGCGGGTTCGAGGCGATCACGTCGAACCTGCCAGATACCGCCGTTCCCCAATGGCCGACCACGAAATTGGCGCGCTCGGCAAAGCCGAGCGCTGCAGCATTGCCGCGCGCAGCCTTGGCTGCGCCCAGGGCGATGTCCACACCAAACCCACTCGCAGCCGGAAATTCGGAGAGGAGTGCGAGCAGGATACACCCGGTGCCGGTGCCGAGATCGAGGAGGCGAAGCGGGGCCTCGCGGTCGAGGCCCTGCCGCAATACGGCCGCGACAACCGTTTCGGTCTCAGGCCGCGGATCGAGAGTGTCGTCCGACAGGGAAAACTCCAGGCCCCAAAACTCGCGTCGACCGAGGATGCGGCTCAACGGTTCGCGCGCGGCCATTCGATCCAACACTAGCCGAACGCGCCCCGTCTGTTGCTCATCGAGCACCTGTTCCGAATGGCCCAGCAGCTCGGCAGGAGTCAGATCGAGAGTCGAGGCGACCAACCGGCGAGCCGCGCGGCGGGGCTCCGCGAATCCGGCTCGCGACAGCATAGAGGCGGCCTCGCCGAGCAACAAGCCGAGCGTCTCCCTCACCTTGACGTCATCCCTCCACCGTTGCCAATCGCGCTGCCTGGTCCTCAGCGACGATCGCATCGACGATCTCGTCGAGCGCCTCACCACTCATCACCTTGTCGATTTTGTAAAGCGTCAGGTTGATGCGGTGGTCGGTGACCCGGCCTTGTGGGAAATTGTAGGTGCGAATGCGTTCAGACCGGTCACCGCTGCCGACCTGACTTTTGCGTTGGGCCGCGCGCGCGCGATCGCGCGCCTGCCGCTCCATCTCATAGAGACGCGAGCGCAACACCTTGAGCGCCGTTGCCTTGTTCTTATGTTGCGATTTTTCGTCCTGCTGAATGACTACGAGCCCGGTCGGCAAATGGGTGATGCGCACCGCGCTGTCGGTCGTATTGACCGATTGGCCACCTGGTCCACTCGCCCGAAAAACGTCGATGCGCAGATCCCTCTCATCGATGCGAATGTCGACCTCCCGCGCTTCTGGCAATACGGCGACGGTGGCGGCGGAAGTATGGATGCGCCCGCCTGCCTCGGTCTCAGGTACCCGCTGGACGCGGTGCACTCCAGATTCGAATTTGAGCCGGGCGAACACGTCCCGCCCGCTGATCAGCGCGCTCGCCTCCTTGAAGCCGCCGAGGCCAGTCTCCGAGAGATCAAGGATTTCGAAGCGCCAACCCCGCAGAGCGGCGTAGCGCTGATACATGCGAAGGAGCTCGGCAGCGAACAACGCAGCCTCCTCCCCGCCGGTACCCGCGCGGACCTCGAGAATGGCGTTGCGCGCATCGTCGACATCCTTTGGCATCAGCGCCAGCTTAACCTGCGCCTCGAGCGCCGGAAGACGCTCTCGCAAGGTCTGCAGCTCGTCTTCGGCAAGCGCTTTCAGTTCTGGATCTTCGCCGGATTGGGAAATATCGACGAGCGAGGCGAGCTCGTCGCGGGCGCGGTGGAGCGCATCGATCCCGTCGACTATCGGGCTCAGCTCGCTGTATTCCTTCGACAATCTTGCGAAATCGGCGCCCGTAAGCTGGCTGCCGCCGAGGGTCTCGCGCAGCTCCGCGTGACGGCGGAGGAGCTGTTCCAAATGCGCTTCGAGAGACGGTTCCACTGCGGCCCCGAGCTCAGAAAAGGATTGGCTCGTCGGCCAGCGCTTTGAGTCGCGCCGGCAGTTCGGCAAGGGCGACTTCTGTCTGCTCCCCGCTGCCGAGATTGCGCAACGACGCCACGCCTCGTGCCAACTCGTCTTCGCCCAGCAATATGGCAGCAAACGCGTCGATCCGATTGGCCCGCCGCAGCCGGCGCGCCAGGTTGCCGGAATATCCGAGATCGATCGTAAAACCGCAGGCGCGGAGATCCTCGGCGAGCTTCAGCGCAGCGGTTTCACCGACCTCGCCGATCGGTACCAGCGCGACCGGGCTCGGTGGCGGTGGCGGTGCGGCGATCAGCATCGCGAGTCTCTCGATACCGGCCGCCCAGCCGACCCCGGGCAGCGCCGGTCCGCCCATCAGTTCGACCAGCCCGTCATATCGACCGCCACCCATCACGGTGCCTTGCGCGCCGAGGTCGGTAGTGACGAACTCAAACGCTGTGTGTGTGTAATAGTCGAGCCCTCGCACAAGCCGAGGGTTCGGCCGATAACCTATGCTCAGCCGATCGAGCCCCGCACGGACTTGGTCAAAGAAATGGCACGACTCGGAATTGAGGTAATCGCCAAAGGGAGGCGCATCCCGCACGACTATTTGATCAGTTTCCTCCTTCGAATCGAATATGCGCAGTGGGTTACGCTCGAGCCGACGCCTGCTGTCCTCCGACAATTCGGTGGCCCGCGCCGAGAAATAGGCGACGAGCACTTCGCGGTAGGCAGCACGGCTTTTGGAATTGCCCAACGTGTTGAGCTCGAGCACGACACGCTCACCTATCCCGAGCATGTCGAGAATTCGGCGGCCCAGCGCGATCACCTCGATGTCGGCCTGCGGCTGGGCCGCGCCGATCAGCTCGACCCCCACTTGGTGAAACTGGCGGAACCGGCCTTTTTGCGGTCGCTCATAGCGGAACATTGGGCCGCTGTAGAAGAATTTGAGGGGCAGGCTCTGGGCGAGGCCGTTGGAGATTACCGAGCGAACCACCCCGGCAGTGTTTTCTGGCCGCAGCGTGATTTCCTCACCGCCGCGGTCGTTGAAGGTGTACATCTCCTTCGCTACGATGTCGGTGTGCTCGCCGATCGGTCGCGCGAAAACCTCGGTGAACTCGAAAATCGGCGTCGCCATTTCGGCGAAGCCGTAGAGTTCGGCCGCACCCCGCGCGGTCTCGACCACCCGGCGGTGGCGCCGCGCCACCTCGGGAAGAAGATCTTGAGTACCGCGGACCGGTTGCAAGGCACGCATGCAAGATCCCCAGACCGCTCTCCGCAGAGAACCGGTCGTTGTCGATCATCTACGCCAAGTGTTGCTTGTCGACGGGCCCTTCAAGCGCTCGCATAATGCCGACTCACCGAGAGCGAAGCTCTCTCGACCGTTCAACGGCTTTGCCCCCTAGGGGGCCGTGGCCGCGGTTCATCGCGAGGGCTCGCGCCAGTCCGTGATGAAAAATCCACGGGCCCCTCAATGATACGGGTCGGCGGCGTCGCGCAACCCGTCGCCAAAAAAGTTGAATGCAAGGACAGTAATAACCACGTTGGCGACCGGGAGCATCAGCCAGGGATAAAGCGCCACGACATTGATATTCTGAGCCTCGTTGAGCAAAACACCCCAACTCGTCATCGGCGGTCGCAGTCCGAGGCCGAGGAAAGAGAGCGCCGTCTCGCCCAGGATCATGCCAGGGACTATTAATGTTGCTGTGGCAATCAGATGACTCATGAAACTCGGCAGAAGGTGTCGGCCGATGATACGCGCCGGCCGCGCCCCCATCAGCACGGCAGCGGTGCAAAAGTCCTCCTCGCGCAACGCCAGTAGCTTCGACCGAACGGCACGGGCGAGGTGGGTCCATTCGATCATTCCAAGGATCAGCGTGATCCCAACATACACGAGGATCGGGCTCCAACTCACCGGCAGGATCGCAGACAGCGCCATCCACAACGGCAGGTGTGGAAAGGATTGGACAACCTCGATCGCGCGCTGGATCAGGATATCGGTCCAACCGCCATAATAGCCGGCGATACCGCCGATCAAGATCCCGAGTGTAAAGCTCACGGCGACGCCGAGAAGTCCGACCGTTAGCGAGATCCGGGCCCCATAGACCATTCGCGAAAGGAGATCGCGACCGAGCCGATCGGTGCCGAGTAGGAATAATTGTCCGCCTTGAGCGGGGCAGACGAGATGCAGGTCGGCACGGAACAATCCCCAGAACAAATACTCGTCGCCGCGGCAAAAGAAGCGGATAGTCTGGCGTTTCTCGGGGTTAGACGTGTAGACTCGCTCGAGGTTGGCCATGTCGAGCCGATAGTCGAAACC
>DASQCY010000220.1:0-2378 GCA_035634495.1 Allostellaceae bacterium | reverse complement strand
TCTTGCAGCTCGAGACCGGCGCTGCGCAGTACAGGCTCCATCACCTCGTCCGCGAGCAGATCTTCGAGGCTCGGTTCATAGCGGCAGCATTCAAAGCGCCCGTCCATGATTCCCCTCCTTACCTTTCAGAATGTAGGCACTATCGCCACAAAGCGTGACCGCTTTGTGTCGGGGGATCGAAAATTTAGCGGCGATCTGTAACTCGCCCGCTGTATTGTCACCGCGTCCGCGTCAACGGAGCGTCAAGACGGGCCGGCAGGTCCGCTACGCCGGTCGTCGCTACAGCGAACGCCGTGCTCTCAACGCAGCGGTCAGAGTGCCGTCGTCGAGATAGTCGAGTTCGCCGCCGATCGGGACGCCCTGGGCGAGCCGCGAAACGGTGATCCCGCGGCCGGCGACGCGGTCGGCGAGGTAATACGCGGTGGTTTGACCCTCGACTGTCGCATTGAGCGCAAGGATCAGCTCCTGGCCGGGTTTCAACCGGTCGACGAGCCGTTCAATGTTGAGGTCGTCGGGGCCGACCCCGTCGAGCGCGGACAAGGTTCCGCCAAGCACGTGATAGCGGCCGCGGAAGGCCCCCGTGCGTTCCAAGGCCCAGAGGTCGGCGAGATCTTCGACGACGCAGATCGCTCTCTCGTCACGTTGCGGGTCGCGGCATATCGCACAGGGCTGAATCGTATCGAGATTACTGCAGATCGGACAGGGGCGGACTGCCTCCGCCGTCTTGGCAAGCGCAGCGGCGAGCGGCTCGAGTAGGCTCTCCCGACGCCTAACCAGGTGTAACGCGGCGCGCCGCGCCGAACGCGGGCCGAGTCCGGGCAATTTGGTGAGGAGCTGGATCAACGTGTCGAGTTCGGACATCGGGTCGGGAGTCGGCGTAACGGCGGTCGCAGCGATCAGAACGGGAGCTTGATACCGCCGGGCAACTCTAGGCCGCCAGTAAGCTTGTGCATCTCTTGCTCGGCGTGAGCGGAAACCTTCCGCCTGGCGTCGTTGAATGCGGCAACAATCAGATCCTCCAAGACCTCGACTTCCGCGGGGTCGATCAGCGTCTTATCGAGCTTCACCTTCTTGAGATCACCCTTGCCGTTGAGCGTCAGCTGAACTGTGCCGCCGCCGGCGACGCCGATCATCTCGACAGCCTCAAGCTGGGATTGCATCTCGGCCATCTTCTCCTGCATCGCCTGCGCCTGCTTCATCAGCTGGCCAATATTCTTCATATTTCATCCTCTTCCATGATCGTCTCGTCGCCCGCCTCGGAACCCGAGCGAGGCTCACCTGGTTCAGGCTCCGCCGGCGCGAAGCGGTCTCGAACCGCGGCGATCGTTGCTCCCGGGAAAGTCTCGAGCACCGCCTGAACCAACGGATGCTGCACCACCTCGTTCCGCAGGTCGCGTTCGCGGCGCGCTTCTTGCTCGCGCAGAGTGGGCTCTCCCGGAGCCGCCTCCGAACGGGCTACGAGCCAGCGCTCGCCGGTCCACTCGCCGAGCAATTGGCTAATGCGGTTGGCGAGATTTCCCGGCGCCCCTTCGTCAGGACGAAATTCGATGCGTCCGGGCTCGAACGCGACCAGATGCACATGTTCGCGCAAATGCGAGCGGATCACCGCTTCACGCCGCCTGTCGAACAAGGCCACGACTTCGGAAAAGCTTTGCGGCATCGGATCGTGCTCGACCGAGCTCGTCGGCAGCGGATCGGAGCGCTCCTCGGGTTCGAGCCGTGGGGCGGCAGCCAACGAGCTAACAGCGATCGAACTGGGCACGGCAGCTGAAACGGGCTCCGAGCGTGGCGGAGGTTCCGCGCCACTTGCACGGTTGGCGGCTGGCTCTTCCGTAACGGGGCGGCCGCCGGGAGTGGGCGAAGTGGCAAGCGACCGCACCAACTCGGACGGAGCGGGCAGGTCGGCGACATAAGCAAGCCGCACGAGCACCATCTCCGCCGCCTGAATCGGTGAGGGTGCCGTCTGAACCTCCTCCAGTCCTCTCAGGAGCATCTGCCAAACCCGGGCAAGCACCGGGAATGTCAGCTTTTCGGCAAGCGGGCCGGCGCGCTTGCGATCGCCTTCAGCGATTGGATCGCCGACACCCGCCTCCGGCGAGAGTTTCAGCCGTGTTAGGAAATGGCTGAGGTCGAGCAAATCCTGCAGCACCATCAGCGGGTCGGCGCCATCCTGATAGAGTCGGTCCATCCGGTCGAGCGCGTCGCCGGCATCACCGCGCAGTACGCGCTCCAACAGATCGAGGATACGGCCGCGATCGGCGATGCCGAGCATGTCGCGCACCGCCTGTTCGGTGACCCGGCCGTCCGTGAGCGCAATCGCCTGATCGAGCAGCGAAAGCCCGTCGCGCACGGACCCGTCGGCGGCGCGGGCGATCAGT
>DASQCY010000219.1:0-4065 GCA_035634495.1 Allostellaceae bacterium | reverse complement strand
GGCGCGGCTCGCGGTGCCGGGCAGCAAGAGCCTGTCGAACCGGGCCTTGATCCTCGCGGCGATGGCCGAGGGCACGACCAACCTGTCCGGCTTGTTGCGTAGCGACGATACCTATTGGTGCGCTGATGCGCTGCGCCGGCTCGGTGCCGAGATCGCGGTAAACGGCATGGCGGCGACGGTGCGCGGCATCGGCAGGCGGCGGCCGCGGCCCGAGGGGCCGATTCATGTCGGCTCGTCCGGCACCCTCGCGCGCTTTCTGCCGCCGTTCCTGGCAGCCGGCGAGGTTGGGCAATGGCGGGTCACTGCCAGCCGGCAGATGACCCGGCGCCCGGTGGCGCCACTATTTGAGGCATTGCGCCAAGGGGGGGCGGAGATCGCGTTTCTCGGCGATCCCGGCTGCTTTCCCGCGGTGTTCGCGGGTGGCAGCTTTGCCGGCGGACGGTTGTCCATGTCGGGCCGGGTCTCTAGCCAGTTCATCAGCGGCATGCTGCTCGGCGCGGCGCAAAGCCAGCTCGGGATCGAGCTTGATGTCGAAGGCGGCATCGTGCAGAGCGCCTTTGTCCGCATCACTATCGACGCGATGCGCCATTTCGGCGCCGAAATCGAAGCCGACACCGGGCTCGAGCATTTCACGGTGAGTCCGGTCGGCTATCGCGCGCGCGATATGGTCGTCGACGCCGACGCCTCGACCGCGACCTATTTCGCGGCGCTGGCCGCGGCCACCGGTGGGCGGGTGACCCTGACCAATCTGACGCCGGACACCTTGCAACCCGATTACGGCTTCATGACCCTGTTGGAGCGCCTGGGCTGCAATGTGACCCGCGGCGCCGGCGGCACCACGGTTGCCGGCGCCGGCATGCTGCGCGGCGGGTTCACCGCCGATATGCGCCCTTTGTCCGATGCCGTCCCGACCCTGGCGGCGATCGCGCCATTTGCCGATGCGCCGATCACCATCACCGGGGTCGAGCATATCCGCCACCACGAATGCGACCGCATCGACGCGATGTGCCGCTCCTTGGCAGCGCTCGGCGTGTCGGTCGAGGAGCATCGCGACGGGCTGACGGTCGCCCCCGCGCGCCCGCGTTTTGCGGTGGTCGACACGTTCGAGGACCATCGCATCGCGATGTCGCTGTCGGTGCTCGGCGCCGCGGCCGACGGTGTAGAATTGCTCAACCCCGCCTGCGTGTCGAAGACCTGCCCGACCTTCTTCGACCTGATCGGCGATGTCGGCGTCGAGACGACGATGATCGCCGGATAGGCTGAGTTTCGGTCGAATAAAATCGCTTGCTCCATCCTCATGGCCGGGCTTGACCGGCCGTGCCCGGCTATGACGGAAGACTGACCGATGCGTTTGCGTCTGGGACGCACCGGTGAGCCTCGCACCGCTGTTTATCGGCTGCGGCTAATGTCCTTCGGGTTGGCGACAAACGCCGCCAAGCGCGACGCCGCCGGTATGATCAGTTGCCGCGGAAAGCCGCTGAACCCCAACATCAAACCCGAGCGAGGAGGTACCGCCCGGTAAAAGCGGCTGATGGCACGAACGATGATTCCGATCCGCGCGGCGGCGGTCTCGACTTGGACGTCCGATACCTTTGCTTTGAAGTAAGCAACCAAGTGCATGCCCTGATCCGGCACGACAACCGTCAGGTGCTCGGCCACCCGGGAAGTCAATGTTTCTGCCAACGCATCCCGTTGCTCGCGATACATGTGGCGCATGCGGCGGACATGCGCTGCAAAATGTCCTTGGCGCAGGAACTCGGCGACCACGGTCTGATAGAGGGTCGGCGGCTGTCGATCCATCAGATAACGGGCGTTGGCGAACGCAGACAGGAGCGCTTGCGGCACGACTGCGTAGCCGATACGCAGACCCGGAAAGAGCGCCTTGCTGAGCGTCCCCACATAGATCACTCGCTCGTCTTGATCGAGACCTTTCAGTGAGCCCGCCGCGATCTGCCAGAACATGGTTCTTGCGACCGAGGCCATGGGCATCGGCGGTTTCATTGCGGGATCTTGTCGCCGGAGATCTTTGAGGCGCTGGGCTTCACGACGATCGAGCCGCACGGGGTGTCGCCGTTCGCCAATCCTGTCGGTCTTGACGGTGTCTTTGGGGCCTATTGCCCGCCTTATTTCCCGAGCATGGACGCTGCTGCCGACACCGTGCTCACGCCGATGTTGCGAACGGGATCAGCGCTGGCCGAACCCACGAAGCAGCAGGGACCCGTGCCGTATCTGATCTCGGACACCGAGCATCGCGACGGTACGGTCCAGATCAGCGAAGAAGGCATCGCATGCACCAAGGCGGTCTGCAATTACATCCATCAGACCTACGGCCGGTTCCCCGGCAATGTCGACGCGATGCATCTGATGTGGTTCATGCAGGCCCACCACCTGGACACCGATTACTAGGTCGGTTCTTCCGGCCGGGGGCCTACGGCGCGACCCACGCCGCCCACATGGGGCGGTGGCATCCGTAGACCGGCTTGATCAGCGCGAGGCCGGCATCATTTTCGAGATCGTACGGATTCCGCCGCGACAGAAGCTTTGGAGAGCAGGGAATGGCTCAGCACGAAGAACCTGGCGATCGCACACTCCCCGTCCCCACGCACGTCATCGAGACGGTCAACAAGGTGGTGCGGACCGCGCGTCAAATGCTGCCCGAGATCGGCCATGAGCCGACCGTCGAGGAACTCGCAGAAAGGCTCGCGATGCCGCGCGACAAAGTGCACAAGGTCTTAGCGATCGCCAAGCAGCCGATCCGCCTGGAAACGGCGATCGGCGACGCGGAGGATTCCCGTCCCGGCTGATCTTACGAGCGGCTGAGTAACGCCGCCGCACCGGCGGCCGCTCCGCCTTTGATGGAGCCTTCGAAAAGGGCGATCTGGGCAGCGATTCACGGCCTGTCCGCCCTGATGTTGAGCGGCCCGCTCGGAGGCGTCCTCGATCAGGCGGATTGTGTCGCGCGGCTGGTAGCCACCATCGTCGATCTGATCGAGCGTGGCCGCCGAAGGCCGCGCGCGGTTCGGTCGACCCGTGGTCATTAGGATTACTGCCGGGAGGAACGGATGGCTGATCGACTCAAAGAGAAGGTGGCGCTGGTTTCGGGAGCAGGCTCGAGTGGCCCGGGCTGGGGCAATGGCAAGGCAACGGCGGTGCTCTTCGCCCGTGAGGGGGCAAGGGTACTGGCCGCCGACATCAACCTCGACGCCGCCGTCGAGACCAAGCGGATCATAGAGGGCGAGGGCGGCGTTTGCGAAGCGGTCGCCGGAAACGTGTCGCTTGCCCATAACGTTGCCGCCATGGTCGACGCCTGCATCGCCGCATTCGGCCGGATCGACGTGCTGCACAACAATGTCGGGATCGTCGAAGTCGGCGGTCCGGTCGAGACCACCGAGGATAGTTGGGACCGGGTCAACGATGTCAACTTGAAGAGCATGTTCCTGACCTGCAAGCAGGTGCTCCCGCATATGGAGAGACAGGGCAAGGGAGCGATCGTCAACATCGCTTCGGTCTCGGGCATCCGCTGGCTCGGCGTACCGTACATCTCCTATGCGGCCACCAAGGCAGCGGTCATTCAGTTCACCCGCGTCATCGCCCTCCAATACGCCCGGTCGGGTATACGGGCGAACTCGATCCTGCCGGGGATGATGAACACGCCGATGGTCCACGCCCCCGGTGTCATCGCCGCTTACGGCGGCAGCGCCGAGGAGATGGTCCGCCGGCGCGATGAGCAGTGCCCGATGGGGCGAATGGGCGATGCCTGGGATGTCGCCTACGCGGCTCTATTCCTTGCGTCCGATGAGGCCAAGTACATCACCGGCACCGAGCTGGTCGTCGATGGCGGGCTTACAGTCAACTGCGTCTGAGGGGTCCGCGTTAGTCCGACCCGACAGGATCCATCCAGCACCGGAGGCGCATTTTCGATCCCGCCGCCAGGGGCTTCGCAAAAAAAACCGATAAATTCGCCATCGTTCTGGTGGGCCAGGCTGCGCCCTTGGGCGCGGAGCGGGTCGGGGTGAGGCGGGGGAGGAGCGACCCCACCTCACCCACCCCGCCGTTGACCCCACG
>DASQCY010000218.1:0-2807 GCA_035634495.1 Allostellaceae bacterium | reverse complement strand
CCCGGCTTCCTGGGCGGAGCGGGCGCGAAGCGCCTTTCCGGAGGCGGGTTGGCAGATCCGCACCTTCGGCGAAGCCTCACCCGCGCTGCAGCGCTTGATCGACCGCCTCGCCCTCTTCCTGACCCTCGTCGGTCTGACTGCGCTGCTGGTCGGCGGGGTTGGCATCGGCAACGCGGTCGGCGGCTATATCGCCGGCAAGACTGCGACAATTGCGACGCTCAAGAGCCTGGGCGCCCCGACACGGCTCGTCTTCGCGGTGTACTTCGTCGAGATAATAGCGCTTGCTCTGTTCGGTGTCGCCGCTGCGCTGGTACTCGGAGCATTGGTCCCGCTGGCGTCGATGCCGCTCCTCGCTCGTGTGCTGCCGGTCTCCCCCCAGCTCGGCATCTACCCGGGTCCGTTGTCGCTGGCTGCGTTGTTTGGGTTGCTGACGACGCTGGTCTTTGCGCTGTGGCCGCTCGCCGGAATCGGCCGGGTGCCCGCCGGAGCGCTGTTCCGCGATACCGTTGACCGGGCCCGGCGCCGGATTCCGCTGACGGCGCTCGGCGCGACCGCGCTGCTGGCGCTCGGGCTCGCCGCCCTCGCCGTCGGCAGCGCGCAGGATCGCACCGTCGCGCTATGGTTCGTCGCCGGTGCAATCGGCACTTTCGTGCTCTTTCGGGCCGCGGGAGCCGGCGTCGTCCACGGCGCGAGACGGCTCGGGCGACCGCGTCGCCCGGCATTGCGCTTGGCGCTCGCCAATCTGGTCCGCCCGGGCGCGCCGACCGCGCAGGTCATGCTCTCGCTCGGCATCGGTCTGACCGTGCTCGTCACCATCGCGCTGGTCGAAGGCAATCTCTCCCGCGAGGTCGAAAGCCGCCTGCCTGCCAAAGCGCCTGCCTTCTTCTTCATCGATATCCAGCCGAACCAGCTCGCCGGCTTCGCGGCGATTGTGCAGGCTAATCCTGGAGCACGCTTTGACCAGGTGCCGATGATGCGGGGCCGCATCACCCGGCTGAACGGGGTCCCGGTCGAAACCGCGGCCGTCGCCCCCGAGGCGCAATGGGCGCTCAGAAGCGAGCGCGGCCTGACCTATGCAGCGACCTTGCCATCGGGCTCGCAACTCGCTGCCGGCACCTGGTGGCCGCCCGACTATCGCGGCCCGCCGCTCGTCTCCTTCGATGCTGCTCTCGCGCGCGGCATGGGGGTTACGGTCGGTGACACCTTGAGCGTTAACCTACTCGGCCGGGAGATCACCGCGGTCATCGCCAATCTGCGCTCGATCGATTGGGAGCGGCTCGGCATCAACTTCACCCTGGTCTTTGCCCCGGGTACGCTCGAAAGCGCGCCGCAGACCCACCTCGCTGCCGTCTATCTGCCCCAGGCGGAGGAGGAGAAATTGGTCCGCGCGGTGACCGAGAGCTTCCCCAATGTTTCGGCGATCCATGTCCGCGAGGCGCTCGCCGCGGTCGATCGTCTGATCGGCACGATCGGCGATGCGGTTCGCCTGACCGCATCGGTCGCTCTTCTCGCCGGCATGCTGGTGCTCGGCGGGGCGATCGCCGCAGGTCATCACCGGCGCGTCTACGACGCGGTGGTGCTGAAGGTGCTGGGCGCGACACGCGGTGCCCTGACCCGCGCCTTCCTGATCGAGCACGGCCTCCTCGGCGCGCTGAGTGCGCTCGTTGCCTGCGCCCTGGGTACCCTCGCGGCCTATTTTCTGGTCACCCGGCTGATGAAGCTCGAGTGGATGTTTCTGCCGGCGCCGCTGCTGTGGACCGTGGGACTCGCCATCTTGCTGACGCTTGTGCTCGGCTTTGCCGGGACCTGGCATGCGCTTGGCGCCAAGGCCGCCCCCTACTTGCGCAACGAATGACCAGCCCGCACGACCCGCGTAAATTCCCAATGACCTCGGAATACAGCGAAAATCCGCAAGCGGCCCTGCGAGCTGCCGAATTGGGGTCCGGGCTCTTCGTCGGATCAACCACTTGCACCCTGGTTTCCCTGGCTTAGCGAACAGGGAAATTTTGTGCGGTGAACAGGGAGTGTCGTCGCTCGAACAGGGACCCGATCCGGCCGTCCCCGACCCTATCAGGGAACCACGAGGGAATTTGGCGAACGAGCTCGAGCGAAGACCAGGGCCGCCCGGGTGACGGGCTTATTGAAAAGATCTCGTTTTGTGCCAATATCGCAGGCACGAGGAATAGGCCTCGCTCTCGCTTCTCTCCTTGGAGGGGGTTTATGGCACTAGGTTCGCAGCCCCGCTGGACGGTGCGGTCGGCGGACGCCCAGGTCGGCATCGATGTCGGTCTTCGGGAATATATGCTACGCGTTTACAACTACATGGCGTCGGGGCTCGCGCTAACCGGCATCGTGGCCTATGTCGCGGCGTTCTCCGGCTTTTACGCGTCGATCGCGCGCACGCCGCTGATCTGGCTGGTAATTCTGGCGCCGCTCGGGCTCGTCATGCTGATGAGCTTCGGGATTCAGCGGATGCGGGCGAGCACCGCCCAGATGGTGTTCTGGCTCTATGCCGGGCTGATGGGGCTGTCGCTGGCGATGGTGTTCCTGGTGTTTACTGGCACCAGCGTCGCGCGCGTGTTCTTCATCACCGCCGGTACCTTCGGCGCGATGAGCCTCTACGGCTATACGACGCAGCGCGACCTGTCGCAGTTTGGCTCGTTTCTGTTCATGGGGCTGATCGGCATCATCATCGCCGGGCTGGTCAACATCTTTATCGGCTCGACGGCGCTGCAGTTCGCGATCTCGGTGATCGGCGTGCTCGTCTTCACCGGTCTGACCGCGTATGACACGCAGCAGATCAAGGA
>DASQCY010000217.1:0-9875 GCA_035634495.1 Allostellaceae bacterium | reverse complement strand
ATTCTCCGTGATCTCCGCGATGCCTTGCAGTTTGAGCGGCAGCATCACCTCGGCGGCGATTTCGGGATCCTGCTGCATCGCCAGGCCGATCTGCTTGACCGTCCGCCGAACTAGCTCAACGTCGATGCCGGGTTCGAGCTTCAGGTTGAATTTAATCGTCGCGAAATCACGGCTCAAATTGGTGACAGCGCCAAGCTGGCCATAAGGGATCGTATGCAGCGGGCCGTTGTGGTGACGCAGCTTCAGAGAGCGGATGCCGAGCTTTTCGACGGTGCCCTTGAGCCGGCCGGTATCGATGTATTCGCCGACGCGGAAGGCGTCATCCGACATGTAGAACAGGCCGGAGATGATGTCCCGCACCATCGACTGCGAGCCAAACGAGATCGCCAAGCCGAACACGCCGGCGCCCGCGATCAGCGGGGCGGTGTCGATGCCGAGCCGCGACAGCACGACCAGGGCCGCGATCACCGCGACCAGGATCCCAAAGGCCGCACGCAGCAATGGCAGCATGGTCTGCAGCCGCGAGCCCGGTGCCGACTCGCTGTCGTCGTCGGTGCCCGGCAGCTTTGGTCCGGAGCCGGCGCCCTGTAGATTGCGGTCGATCGCCGCCTGGCACAGCACCCAGGCGACATAGGCGATCAGCAAGGTGGCGAGTGCTGTCATCGTCGAGTGCAGCGCCCGGGTTGCTTGCGCCTCCGTCAGTTCGATCGCCTCCACCCAGATCCAAACCAGCGCCAGCACCGCCATCAACGGGACAAGCACTTGCAAAATGCGGTGCATGCTGTACGCCACCAGCGTATCGGTTCCCGCCGAACGGTAATCGACAGCCTGGTCTGCCTCGTGCCATCCCCTATCGATCAGCCGCTCTAGCACGAGCAGCGCGAGCAACACTGCAACGGACGAAGTCACGCCGTAGTAGTAGGACAGCAATCCGAGGGACAACCCGAACACAAAGAACAAGAAGAGAGCGACGATCGCCGTCAGGCTGATGGTAAGCCAGGCGCGCGCGATCGCGGCGCGTAGTGCGGCGACAATCGTGCCGCTCGTGCGCCCGCGGATCAACGCCTCGGCCGCGGTCCGCGCGCGGAACACGATCAGCGCGTAGAGGCCGCACACGATGATAGCGACCAGAAGCCCGAGGGCATGCGAGGCGCCGCTGTCTTGATCCATCAGCGCGTAATAGCGGACAAAGCCGACCAATGTGATCACCGCTAGGAGCGTCGCCGAGAGAAACCACGCCAGGCGGCGCGCCTCGCCGTCGGGCAAATCAATCAGGCGGGCGGCCGGTTCGTCGGGGCGCAATACAATGCCGATGGTCATTGTCCAGATGCGCCAGCGTATCAGCACATTGGCCGAGAATATGATCAGGCTAACCGCAACCCCGGCGTTCATCAGCCAATGCCGACTGTAGATGAACAGACCGCTGAAAACGCCCAGCCCGGCGAGATCGCACAGCAGAAGCTGCAACAGCAGCCCCAGGTTCGGTTCCTCGGGCCGCAGCCGCAGGAGGCGACGAACGCGGATGCTGAGGATGCGACGGACGAGGCTCTGGGCCAACAGTGCAAGGCAGGCGGCGATTGCAACCCAGCCGAAATTGACAAGGGCGCCGACGGCGGAGCCTTGGCGGTCAAAAGAGCGCCATTCGCGCGCAAGCGCGCCGGGTGTTTCCGGCAGCATGTGGATGTCGTCGATGGCTTCGTCTTCGAGCTTGATGACGATCTGTTGCAGCCAGCCCTGGGAGCTCATCATATTGTCCATCGCCGGCGGTGTGGCGGCCGGCGCTCCCGCGCTCCTGGCGGGAGCCACCGATAGCAACAAACACAAAAACAACACAAGGCCTGAGCATCCCGCCCGCAAGGCGCCGAGGCCCAGTGCACCGTCCATGGTTAAGCGCATGCCGGTCTCCCGCATCACACGGCTATTTTAGGCCGATGGCCGGTGACCCGCTCTGTCTTTTTCTCGCAAGATCGTGCGTCTCCGGTTCCCAGCGCTTGGCGCAGGGAGGTCGGCGGCTGAGCAGCGGAGTGAACGGAGCAAGCCTCCGCTGCCTTCAGCTACCGCATGGCATTGTTCGGCTCCTGCCTAATATGTCCGTCAATACACGGGCCCGCCGGGATGGCGCTTCAACCCCCTGGGACATCGATATCGAGGAGCGGGCCGTATTGTTGGCTGCCAAAGATATCGGCATCGCCGGGGCTGCCGCTCGGAACCCGGCGGTAGATCGTGAACTTGATCGCCAATGCCGGGTGGAATTCGACGTGGTCGGTTATCTGCGCCGTGTCGATGCCGAAGATCCTGCAGACCGCTTCACGCGACAGGACGCCACTCTCGCGAAAGTGGTCATAGGCGACGCGGTCGGGGAAGATCACGTCGAAACTGATCTTGTCGACGCCGGCGTTCTTGCTGCGGATCGTCTTCGCAATTTCCGCCAATTTGCGGGTCGGCGTCAAATTCCAGCCTCAACGATAAAGGTCGGGAACAGTTCAAGCGGATCATCGAGCCGCATCGTGTGGTTCACGGTCCAGAGATAGGCCGGGCTCGCCGGCATCACCTCGTCGAGCAGAAAAGCGACGCCGCCGGCGGTACCCTTCACCTCCGGCAGGCGAGCGTAGAACATCTGACGCGTCGCGATCATACACACCTCTTCCGCCATGGCCTTGGTCGGCGCGACCCCCTGCACGACAACGCCGAGCTCATGTCCGGGCCGCGCCTTTAAGGGCTCGCGCTCGCCGAGAATGGCGTTGCGCCCGTATATCGTGAAATGCAGCTCGTAGCCCGTGTCGCCGAAGCTTTCGGCCACCTGCTGCCGAGCCCAGGAAGTGACGCGATCGATGTTCACGATCGTATAAGGGTCACGTATGCCGACGATTCCGACATAGCGTTCGCCGATCTTGCCCGCGCCTTCGAGCTTCACCTGCAATTCGGACGCCGGAACGTAAGTAGGTCCGGTGACGCGGACGGTGCGCCCGTCATATTGCTCGTAATGGCATCGGCTCATGTCGATGTGGCCGCCGAGGAAGTATTCGTAGAACGGGTTGGCGCGCTCGTACATCGCGTGGCCGGCGACCGAAGCGACGGTGCAGCGCTGCTCCGGCAAGAGGGCAGCGATCTTGACGTCATCCATCGTGATCTCGCCAAGCACCGATTCCTTGCCGCCATAGGGCTCGGCGCAAAATGAGGCACATTCCAGTACCTTGCCGTAGAAATAAGCGAGCCCCTCCGGAAAACCTTGCCGGATGGCGGGTGCGGCAAAGATCGCGCAATCGCTGCTGCGGCCGCCGATGATCACGTCGGCGCCCTGGTCGAGGAGGTCGATGTAGGGGTGGATGCCGGCCATGGCGACGACGTGGTCGGTCGCCTCCAAGGAGGCGAGGTCGAGCGGCGGCCGCCCATCGAGGCCCGTGATCTGATCGCCGGCCACAATGCGCCGCCGCAGCGCATCCTTGCTGACCTCCGAGTAAAAATAGCCGACGCGAAACCGCGCCAGACGGTGCTTCTCGGCGAGGTCCTGGATGATGCCGACGAAGAGGTCGACCCGGCTGTTGCTGCCGGTGTCGCCGGCCGAGCCGACGATCATCGGCACGCCGAGCCGGCGCGATGCCAGCAGCATGGTTTCCAGATCGTCCATTTGCCATCGCCGGGGGCTCGACGAGATGTCCGCGCCGAGCGGCACCGGACCGACATCGCGCGACCCGAAATCGGCGCAGATCAGGTCCGGTTCGCTTTCGCAGCCGATGCGAAAGCTGCCGGTTTTGATCGGGGCGAAACCGAGATGTCCGTTCGGGCAAACGATCCGCAGCGTATCGTTGGCCGAACGTCCGTACTGGATCGAAACGGGCATGCAGGGCTGTCCTCGTCGGTGTCGGCGACCGACCTGATCACGACGGCGATCATCTCGTCACGGTCCAGGCACGATCACGGCTGAGGGGTGTGCGACGGATTATCGCTGATCGGCGATCGGATGTACTGGATTTTGCCATTTCGGGCCGCGGTGTTCTATCTTGAGACCTGAGTGGTTGGTTCGTCGAATCGCAGCCTGACCAGTGGATGTCCCGCGGTACGGCGATCGAGCCAGCCGAGTGTCAGGGCGTCCCCGCCGCCTGGCCGGGGTCGAGCGCTTCGATCACCTCGCGCACACACCGGACGAGACCGCGGACGTCGTTGTCGGGCCGTCTGGTCGACGCGTGGATCATATCGTGGGCGCTTCGGCCCGTCCGGCCCGGCCTACCCCGCTTGCGATCCCGGGACGCGCGGCTGCCAGAAGCGGCAGCCGTCGAGGAACAGGTTAACGCAATCGGCCCAGGCATCGAGCTCGACCTTGGTCATCGGCGTGCCGTGGCCGAGGGCGCTGTGCGACGGTAACGAGACGACAAGCTGGAGGAACTGCTCGGCGGCGAATTCCGGACGGTCGATCGCCAGGCTGCCGGCGCGCGCCTCGCGCTCGAGCATGAGGGCGATCTGCCCGACCACCTCTGCCCGGCCGCCTTCGCGTACGACAATCGCGGCAAGCGCGGGGAAGTGCCGCGCCTCGGCGACCATCAAGGGAGCCGGCGGGTAAGAGGCCGGCCCGGGCGCATAGAACGGCGCCGATACGAGGACCGCGGCCGTCACGATCGTGACGACGCCGACGACCGCCGCGGCACCCAGCGCGGCCAAGCCAAAGACGAACCCGCCGTGATGCGGATCAGCCGAGGCGGGTGTGAGAAGCGCCGCGTCAAGCGCAACCGCGGCGAAGCCCCGCTGCCGCGTCACACGTCCATGCGGGTCGTTCCGAGAGACTCCGGCCTATTTCAAAATCAAAGATTTGCCAGCTTTCGGTGTGATTCGGTTTTTCCGCCAAGCCTGCCAAGCCTCGCCTCTGTCGGCAGCTTAGGGTTCGAAACCCAGCGTCGAAAGTTCCGCAACCCACCCCTGACCCACGTATGTTAGCCCGTGGTGGGTTCCCCCCCGATATCGGTCGCGGTCGCCGGGCTGTTCGTATAGTAGCGACGCAGCATAATGATGATCGCCGCAACACCCGCCAGCGACAGAAGAATGCTGGCCGACAAAGGCATCGCGAGCCCGGTCGCTAGCGCGGCGGCGAGAAGACCGGTTGCGCCGCCGACATCCCAGCCTCCCTCAGTCGCGACGTGGAATCGAAGGGTGCAAGGAGAACGCTTCGCCAGAGTGTACACCGCTGTCATCAGCGCCGGTATGTAAAGGCACGCGGCCAACGCCCCGAAAGTATTTGCCAGGACGGCGATCGTGGCATCGCCCGTCGCAATGGCGCGCAACACGACGATCAACGCGAACATGCCGAAAGCGTACCAAACCGCCTGTTTTCCGCGACCGGCGTCGATGTGCCGCCCGAGAGTGAGAGCGCCGATCGCACCGACCAGTGCGGCGACGGCGAGCGCCCCACCATAAGCGAGAAGGCTCTGGCCAAGCGAAACGAACAGCGCGATCTGCCACACGAACACATAACCCGCCGCAACCCACCCATCGGCCACAAACAGCAATATGCCGGGTACCGCAGCTCCGAACGCGCCAGGCACGTGCGGCTTCACCTTAACCTCCGGCGCCCAGAGGATCGGTAGAGCCGCAAGCACCGCGATGACGGATGTTGTGCCGAACGCCACGCGCGGCCCGAAGGCGACAAGCATCCAACCGGTCAGAAGGGGGCTTGCGATACCTACGACGGCCGCAATGGCTTCGCGCACGCCAATCTGCTGGCCCCGAAGGTGATCGTCACCGAGCGCCGCGAAATAGGCGTGATATGTCGTCCAATAGACGGTATCGCCTACGGCCGATACAGCTATGAGCCCCGCCAAAGCGATGCCGACGCCCTGAATTTCAGCCAAAAGAGGATATTGTAGGGCGCTCAGCACTGTACCCACGACGACCATCACCCGCAGGCCCCATCGCGCGGTGAAACCGATAACGATAGGGCGAATGACCAAGCGTCCCAGTAGGATCAGCGCGAGCGAAACAAATACGGCCGGTACTGGAACGCCTGACTTCAACAGATAGATGGCAAAGAACGCAGCGCCACCGTTCAGCGCGATGGAATGAATTCCGTAGTGTAGATTGAGAAGGTTGACGGTGCTGTTGTGAAAGAACGCCATAGAAATGCTAGAAGTTGAATGGATAGAATCGACCTGATCGCACACCTACCAGACCACGGTTGTTGCGGGGCTGGCGGCGTCGGAACGCCAACTCGAGTCAGTCGATCAAGCCACACAAGCCGGACATGCCTTGGCGAGAGATCGGCCCAATCTAGTTGCGTCCCCATCGATCTTCAATGTCGGCACGCTGCGAACACCTGGCGGCCAAGGGACAACAGCGGCGGTTAGACCGCCTCGGCCAGAACCTCGTTTCGGAACGCCGGGGCGACCCGACCGGCTGAGGCGTGGCTCGGACAGCTGTCGGAGGGCGGCCGGCTGATTCTGCCGCTGACGACGAACAAGGGGTTTGTGGACAACGATCCTCCCGTCCCGATCGAGAGGCGATGAGCGGTGTTCCGGACGGAACGCCGGTCCCCCGAGTTTTTGGCGCGGTGGATCTCTGCGGTCACGATCTTTCCCTCCGAGGGGGCTCGCGACCCGCTGTCCGAAGCCGCCCTGGCCGAGGCGTTCGAGAAGGGCGGCTGGCAAGACATCACCGGGCTGTGCCGCGCAAGGACGTGCCGGAAGACCCTGCTGGCTTCGCGCGCCTGGATGGTGTTAGACACGCGAATTCCCGCTCTGCTAGAAGACATTGGGAGCCATGGTGCCGGGTCCGCGGCGGGAAGAACATCGGTTAACGTCGACCGGTGGCTTCAATCGGCGGGGAGGTCAGCGTGGCACGCAAGATTCGCCAATCAGCGTTGATCGTCGAAAATTCCTGGCCGGCGTCGCAGTGGCCGGCGCGGCGACCGCAGTAACACCGCAAAAGACTCCGATCGCCGCGCCGACGCCCCACCGCCGGCCGTCGGGGTTGCGCCCATCCGCGCAGTTAGCCGCGGCCGAGACCGCGACGCCGAAGGAGCTGCCGCGCGCGCATGCGGCGGACGGATCGGACTTCATGGTCGATGTCATCAAGACACTCGATTTCGAATATCTGC
Organism: Allostellaceae bacterium; assembly: GCA_035634495.1. Lineage (GTDB taxonomy): Bacteria > Pseudomonadota > Alphaproteobacteria > ATCC43930 > CGMCC-115725 > AP-15. The sequence goes on along the minus strand of DASQCY010000217.1, from coordinate 2,794 downwards.
CGGCGAACCCAGCGTCGAGCTTCCGCGGGCTGCACGGCGCAGCGGGGCCGAAGCTCGCCCCCGAACCTCTCCCGCTCTACGCGCTGTCGAGCTTTGCGCACGACGAACCGCGCGATGCCGCCCTATCGCGAGGAAGTCCTTTCCGACGCCGATCTCGCGGATCTCTACGCCTATCTGCAGTCGATCCCGAAGGGCCCCGACCCGAAAACCATCCCGCTACTCAACCGGTAAGTGGGCGATCAGGAGGGCTGAACCGGAGCGGACATGGGACCGCCAGACTTTAGCACCTATCACGAGCCGGCTTTGGTAAATGCAGCTGCGCCATCCCGATAAGGCTCGATTCGCTTAATTGGCAGGCGTTGGTCAGCCTCGTGCCGTGAGATGGTTATGGCTTGGAGTTTCTAGAGCTGGCCCGGCTTGCCTCGCCATCGCCTATATCTCGTGCGGTAACTCCGCACCCGCAACTCGACGATCCAAGTAATCATGTGGTGCCAAGTCGGGTCATCGCGTCCATTTAGCTGCACCTTTTCCGGGCCCGCGGGCCCCCCGAGCATTATGCCGGCAGCGTCTCCAAGCTCGGTGTCGATATAGGTTATCCGGCCGGTGACCAGACGCTGTGGAATGTGGTCGCGTCCACAGCCTTTCCGGGGCCGGGTTCGCTTGCCGGCAGCTATACGGGGCAACCGCCGGAGCGGCCGTTGGTCCTGGTGTTGGCGCCAACGCATTGATCGGCGGCTCCAGCCACTCGTTTACGCTCCAACCGGTCAGCGTCGAATGCCAAAGCCGCTTCGATGTTTCGGGCGGTCTCGCGACGATCAATCTGCAATTCGCGCCCGAGTTTAGCCGAACTTGGGCGTTGACCGCCTCTCGCCGCGGTCGCGGGTGCGCCGTCAGCCATCGCCGCGCGAAGGCAACGATTTCTTCAGGTGTTTTTTGCTTGGAGTGGACGAGGATCATATCGGCTTTGGCGTACGCGTGAGCTCGCTTCAGCGCCTCTTCGAGCCCGAGATCAGCGATCAACGCTTCGGTGCGCGCGATCGCCAACAAATCGCGCTCGCTGCCTGTAGCGCGGGCCGCCGCAACCTTGCCCTGGAGTTCCTTGACCCGGACAAGGTCCTGTCTGCCGCCGGCGAGCAAACTTGTATCTTTGGGGAAAGTCTTGTCCTCGATGACCACCGCAGCCACCCCAGCGCGAGCGTACGCGCCAACGACATGCATGACATTGACGGCGTTGCCATAGCCGGTGTCGAGATCGGCTATAACCGGCACCGAGACTCGCTCGGCGATCGCACGCGTCATGTCGAGATGCTGGGTGAGCGACAGCAGGCTCGCATCGGGCACCCCATAGGCGGCGGACAACTCGAAACCACTCGCCCACACCCCGTCGAAGCCGGCGAGCTCGGCGAGGCGAGCCGATAGTGGATTCTGTGCCGACATCACGATCGCAAGGCTGCCGGGCGCAACCAAATCGCGCAGCTTGTTCGCCATCCCATGAGCTCCAATGCCACCGCGCTCATGCTTGCAGCCGGCTTCGAAACCAAGCTTAATAGCGCCCTGGATCGATCGGGAGTTACGTCATGACCATCGAGACGACGACGCTCAAGGAAAAGTCGGTCGGCGCGCAACCGCCGATGAAGGCCGCGGTGACCAGTGCCAAGACGCCGGACTATGTCGAGGGCCGACGGACCTTTTTCAAATACCGTGACCTCGGGGTAACCGCGGCGAGCAACGGCTGGATGCGAGCGCAGCTGATGACGGCGGTCACCGGGATGACCCAGCCGACCGGCTGGCATTATCACGTGTGCGAAGGCCAGTTTGTCTACACGCTTAAGGGTTGGGTCGAGCTCGCCTTTGAGGACGGCTCCAAATGCCGGCTGGAAGCGGGCGACTCATGCTTCATTCCGGGCGGCATGCGCCATAACGAGATCGGCACTTCGGACGACCTTGAGATCCTCGAAGTCTGTCTGCCGGCCGACATGGGGACCGTCCCGGTCGACCCACCGGCGGGCCGTCCCAACGGCTCCTGAGACCGCTTCCGCGGTCGCGAGCCGCTTGCGAGCGGCCGCGGATCGCTTATGATCCGCGACATGCGGGTGTAGCTCAATGGCAGAGCAGAAGCTTCCCAAGCTTACGACGAGGGTTCGATTCCCTTCACCCGCTCCATGATTTCAAGCGGTTAGGTGGGTCGGCGGTTGTCAAAGTTGTCACTCCTTTCAACCGTCCGTCGAAGCCTTGTAGCCCTGATTCGCTCTTTGAGATAGCCTTCGCGCCCTTGAAGGACGTGAGCCTTATCTAGCCGTGCGGGCTGGACAGAGTCTGACCAGAAGGCGGAACCGCGAGCCCGGGTCTTCACAGGCTGATTGCAGGTCAGCAGGTCCGATGGCCACGATCGAGCAGCGTGGACCCCTTCAAATTCCGGGTCAGGTCCGCCGCAACGCCTCGAAATCGAAATGGCGCTGCGGTCAGAATCGCCATCGAGACGGGCTTACGCCAGGTCGAGCTCGCCGGCCTGACCTTTGAGCGGCTGCATCTCGACGGCCCATATCCCCACGTCGACCTTCCGCGCGCCAAAAACGACCGCCGCGCCGCGTGCCGGTCAGCAAGCGTGCAGTCAAAGCCTTCAAATCGTTGCTCCCCGATAAAAAGCTTGGAATCGCGAAGCACAAGGTCCTATCGATCGAAACGCCGCGCGCTATTGGGCACTCGTTCCGCGCCGTCGTGAAGGGGGCCGAGTTCCCCGATTTGCGCTGGCACGATCTGCGCCACGAGGCGGTGAGCCGCCTGTTCGAAAACA
>DASQCY010000216.1:0-1725 GCA_035634495.1 Allostellaceae bacterium | reverse complement strand
CCGGCGAAACAGCTGAACGCCGAGGCGCGCCTCGAGGCCCTTGACCTGATGGCTGATGGCCGCCTGACCGACCCGCAGCTCCATACCCGCTTTGGTGAAGCTGAGATGGCGCGCCGATGCCTCGAACGCGCGCAACGCATTAAGCGGCAGATGGGACTTTGCCATGCCCAGACCCTGAATTTTCTAATGGCGGACCTTACAAATGATCGTTTGTGGGAGCCAGACCCCTTGAATTAGTAGGGTCACCGGTTCGCTCGCCGGCTGGCGGCGGGAGCAGCGGCCCCAGCAACAACCGCCAAGCCGCACATCGATGCCCTCGCAAACAGGAGTCATATGAAGATGACTGGAGCGCTTAGCCTTTTCACGCGCCGGACGGCGCTCGGTGTTTCGATCGCCGCCATCGCCCTGATCGCACGCGACCGCGCCCCGTTGGCTGCAGGCTCGACGGAGCGGGCGGACCTCGACGCTGTCTTCGCCGAGAACGGTGTCGCAGGCACGTTTGTGCTCTACGACGCGGCAACGGATCACCTGACGCTGATCAATGCCAAGCGCGCCGAGCGGCGTTTCGTCCCAGCCTCAACCTTCAAGATCGCGAACACCATCATCGCGCTGGAGACCGGCGTCGTGAAAGACGAGAACGAAATCATTCCCTATGGCGGCCAGCCGCAGCCGTTCAAGACCTGGGAGAAGGACATGTCCATGCGCGAGGCGATCGCGCTGTCCGCGGTTCCCATCTATCAGGAGCTTGCACGCCGCATCGGGCTCGAACGCTATCGGGAGTGGCTCTCCCGGCTGGACTTTGGCAATCGGCAAACGGGGACGATCGTCGACACGTTCTGGTTGGATGGGCCGCTGGAAATCAGCGCCGTCGAGGAAGCTCGCTTCGTCGCCCGGCTGGCGCAGCAAAAGCTCCATGCGTCGGTCCGTTCGCAGTCGATTGCGCGCGACATCATTCGGCTTGAAAGCCGCGACGGCAAAATCCTCTACGGCAAGACCGGATGGCGCTTTTCCAGCGCTCCAAACCTCGGCTGGTGGACCGGGTGGGTGGAACAGAACGATAAGATTTCAGCCTTCTCATTAAACATCGATATGCCGGCTGCGACCGATGCCCCCAAGCGCGTTGCCATCGGCAAGACGATGCTCTCAAAGCTGGGCGTTCTCTGATCCTCTTCTGGCCCCGCATAAAACAGCGTCTCGGCCGGGGGCGCCGCCCAGTCGAGGGAGGCCGGCGGCAGGCAAAGACGCCAACGTGAGCGCGAGGCCGAAGGCCGCTGAAAGACGGCATTATCAAATCACAAGCCTTGGCAGCAACTGGGTTTCGCTTGGCGATTTCGAGGCGCCCATGCATTGCCGGGCGGCCCCGATAAGCAGCAGCGGCACCGTCCCCCGATCTTGAGGCGCTCGCGGAGTCATCTTTGAGCGGCAACGCGCGGGTGGGGAACACCAGCGTCAGTGGGCGGGGAGCCGGGCGGTACATCCGGCTCGATCCATGGTCTTGGCTATCTCTTCAGTGCGCTCAGGCGTGAGGGGCTGATCGCCGACGAGCTTGTCCTGCAACTGGCGACATTCCTGCGCACGCTTGACCTGTTTCTGGAATTGACGGTCCGGACTGTCCCGCGAACTCTCACAACCAATCAGGTTCGGCGTGGCCGCAAGCAGGGCACAGATGGTCCCGAGCTTTCGCGCATTCATTCCCGTACCCAGCATCCACGCGACAAACGGCGG
>DASQCY010000215.1:0-2115 GCA_035634495.1 Allostellaceae bacterium | reverse complement strand
TCGGTTTCGTAGGCGATGCCATTTACCGCCATGATCTGGACACCCGGCGCCAGCCCCGCCGCAAAGGCCGGCGAATCCCACAAGATGGCACCCACCTTGCCGCCCTTTCCCATGTTCAGGCCGAGCGAATAGAAGAAGCTGGTGAGCTCGTACGTTTTTTCGGCCGATTCGGTGTATTTGCCAGCGGTATCTGTGAATGTCAGGCGATAGCCGCCGCGGGTGACGCCGTCGAGCGGGTCACGGTCAAGGTTGTCGAGCCATGCGCGCAGGAAGCTCGCCCAATCATAGGGCTGAATCGTGTTTAGCGCGCGCACGACATCATCGAAGTCATAGAGCTGCGGACCGATATTGCCGTCATCGACCCCGAAAAAATTCTGCGCGAAATCGTCGAGCGAACGTTGCCCTTGCGACAGCTCGCGGATCAGAGTGTCGACGTCGAGCCAGAGGAGGGCACCCTCGTTGTAGTAATCCTCGGAGCGTCGCCAGCTGGCCCAGGACTGCGGCAGAAAACGCGGCGCGAGAACCTCGTCGTAGGTCGTGTCCTGAAGGTTGCGCCAACGCCGGCCGGGTTGCCTCTTGTAGTACGCAGCGGTATTGGCGATCGCGTCGAGCGCTTCCTCCTTGCTCCACAGACCGGACCGAGCGGCAAGCATTTTTCCCCAATACTGCGTCTGTCCTTCGTATACCCACAGCAAGCTGTCCCCCATTGAGACATTGTAATTGGCCGTCCAGAGGTCTTTCGGGCGGCGGAACTTGCCGTTCCACGAGTGGGCGTACTCGTGCGGCAGCAGCTCACGCCGGGCCATCGTCTTGTCCCAGCCGGTGAAGTACTCGGGCGATGTGCCGTTCTCGCTGGAACGGTGGTGCTCGAGGCCCCCCTTGCGAATGTTGTCACTGAGGGTGACCAGGAAATCGTAGTGATCGTAATGCCTTGAGCCGAAAAGCTTGTAGGCCTGCTGAACCAGCGCTCGGTGATGTCCGATGTATTTGTCGAGATCCTTGGCTTTCAGCAGTTCCGGCCTGTCGGCGAAGACATTGAGGCGAACCGGCACCGGAGCGCCGGGGTCGAGCTCCCAGTGCGCCGCATAACGCCCGGCGACGAGCGGCGAATCGACAAGAGTCTCCAGCGACGTGCGTTTGAACGGGGCCGACGGATAGTCCGGCGCGCGGTCGAGCGCGGTGGCAAATTCCCACCCCTGAGGCAGCGTTACGCTCGGGTCGACCTCGATCCGGCGCGCTTCGTAGCCCGCCGGGTAGAGCACCATGGACGACCACTCCAGCACCAAAAGGTCGGGGCTGACCTCGGCGCCGCTTCCCGGACCGCTCTGGCCGCTATCGGCCGACAGGTAATCGAAATCGACATCGATGCTCACAGCACCCTGCGGCGGCGTAATGCGCAATGCGAAGACGTCACAGGGGTCGCGGCGCCAGCCAAGCGGTGTGTTGACTGCGCTGACGGTCAGACCGGCAAGCTTGTTGATGCGGTTGCGACCGGTCGGCGAGTGGGTGCCGGGCAGCCATTCGGGATAGAGCAGCACGAGCTCTTCCCCGCCCACGACAGGTAGCGTCTCGTGGACATGAAACACGCGGTGATTGATGTCGGCAGCGTCGACATGAAGACGGATCGTGCCGGGATGGGGCTGATCCTGGGGCGGCGCGATCGGCCGGCATTCGGGATCGGCGAGCGCCGTGCCGGCAGCAGCAATCATTCCGGCGACGAGGCCGGCCAATCTCCAATTCATTCTGTTCTCTGTCCCGCGCGGCTGCCACTCGCGTCTCGGATTACGGGCCTTGGTTGGACATGATGATCGTGCCGGAGGCGGCGAACATGCCGCCCACACCATGGCACACCGAGATTTTGGCGCTGGGGATTTGGGCGGGGGCGATGCCGCGCATCTGGCGCACGCTTTCCTGCAACGCATACATGCCGTACATGCCGGAATGCATGTAGGAGAGGCCGCCGCCATTGGTGTTGAGAGGTAGTTTGCCACCGGGGGCGGTGTTGCGCTCCGCAATAAAGGCTCCGGCCTCGCCGCGCCCGACAAAACCCAGATCCTCGAGGCCGTAGATTGGCAGATGCGCAAACGCGTCGTAGATCATCAAATGGTCGACGTC
>DASQCY010000214.1:0-6865 GCA_035634495.1 Allostellaceae bacterium | reverse complement strand
AGCAGGCCTATGTCATCTGCTCGGTCGCCGTCGATTTGCGTATATCCAACGTCGTCGACGTGCCGAATTATGTCGTCTCGGCACTACTGCCGGAGGCGATCTTCGACAGCTATTGAGAACCAAGTAGCGAGGAGTCGGACGATGCTGAAAACCACCCGCGATATGGTGTTACCGACGGCGATCACCGGGTCCTACCCACGCCCGCTATGGTTCGACCGCAGCCTCGACGGCCGGTCGTTCAAGGCCGCACTCGGCGACTCACTGTTCCGCGAGCAATATCTCGATGCCGTCGCGGCGATCATCAACGCGCAAGAGGCCGCCGGTCTCGACATCGTCACCGACGGCGACAGCCGGTTCGACCTCGTCGTCGGCGGCAAATCGTGGTTCTTCTACCCGATCGAGCGGCTCGGCGGCATCCATGGCCACCGCAGCACCTCGCAGGGCTGGATGGCCCGGCACGACATCCGTCCCGGTAGGATCCTGTGGGAAGTGCAGGAGGCCTATCAGCCGGCGATCGTCACAGAGAAATTGACCCGCGGGCCGCTCGAATATGCCGCCCTGTGGCAGATCGCCCAGCGCCTCAGCGACCGGCCGGTCAAGTTCGGCGCGATCTGCGCGCCGGCGCTGGCCAGCATGCTGTGGAACCAGCATTACGCAGACGACCGGGCTATGGTGCTCGATCTTTGCGACATCATGAACGCCGAATTGCGCGACTTGGCGGCGGCCGGGTGTCCGTTGATTCAAGTCGAGGAGCCGCGCCACCACGGTTTGACCACCCGACCGGACTGCACCGACGCCGATCTCGAGTTTCAGACCGAAGTGTTCAACCGGCAGCTCGCCGGGGTCGACGCCGAGATCTGGGTGCACACCTGCTGGGGCAATCCCAATCAGCAGCGCGTCTATTGGGAAGTGCCGAGCTACGAGCGCGCCCTGCCCCATCTATTGCAGCTCAATGCCGACGTCATCACCTTCGAATGCGCCTCGAGCGACGGCCGGGATTTGCCGCTCTTCGCCAAATACAAGACCGACAAAAAGATTGGGATCGGCGTCGTCAACCATTGTATCACTACGGTCGAGCCCGCCGAATACGTGGCCGGGCTGATCCGGAAAGCGCTCGAATACATCTCGCCCGAGCGGCTGGTCATTACGACCGACTGCGGCTTTGGCCGCGAGGGTTTGAGCCGTCGCATCGCCTACTACAAATGCGTATCCCTCGTTGAAGGCACCAATATCGTGCGCCGCGAGCTGGGCCTCCCCGAGGCTCACATCCGCGCTGCCGATCCGAAGCTCTATTTTGCCGGGGTGGGTGAAGGCTGAACCAGGCTAGAAGACGCTGATCGGTCGGCCTTTAGATCGCCTCGGGCGCGACCGTCATACGACAGCGGAACGCCAAAGCGGCCATAAGCGCCAATACCCCTCGAAAACATCGAACAGGGAGAGGTCATCGTGAGGGCGCGCAAGAATACGTCGGCATCTTCGAGGGTAATCTGCCCCTCGGTTGTAGCGCTCATCGCTTCTTTGGTGGGCGCGCGGCTTGCTGCGGCTGAAACGTCGATCGGGGCGAGTACCTCCTCAATGCCGTCATGGCGTGCGATGGTTGCCACACGCCGAGAGGGCCGGACGGAAGCTTCGTCATGGAGAAGCGATTTTCCGGTGGATCGCAAACTTGGGACGAACCGACTTTCTTGGTGAAGGGCGCCAACATCACGCCCGACCCCACCACTGGGATCGGTGCCTGGAACGCAGACGAACTCGGGCGTAATCTGACCGGAGGCGTCCGCCCAGACCATGCGCCCTTCAATGGCGTACCCCTCGCGCCGCAAATCGTTTCCCTTCTATAAGATCCTGACCCCGCGCGATCTTGATGCGGTGGTCACCTATGTTCGTTCTGTCCCTCCGGTCCGCAATGAGGTCCAGCCGTCGGTCTACAAGGCTCCGATGCACGTCGAACTCGTTCCCGGGGCCGAGAAGCCGTTCGAGGAGACGGCGCTGCGCGATCCGGTCGTGCGCGGATTTTATCTCGCTACCATCGCCCATTGCATGGAATGTCATGCCCGCCGTCCCGATGGGGCTTACGACTTCACCAACTGGCTCGGCAAGGGCGGCCATGAAATGAGGGGGCCGTATGGAACTGTAACCGTTCGCAATATCACGTCGCATCCGAAGTCAGGGATCGGCGAATGGACCGATGCGGAGATCAAGCGGGCGCTTACTCAAGGAATATCGCGCGATGGACGCGCTTTTAAACCGCCGATGGCCCGTCAAGTGTGGTTCAGCCGCATGACTAGGGTGCCCGAGTAGCAATCCAGGGGCCGGCCTTCTCGCGAATCGCTAGTTCTTACAATACGAGAGCGCGGGCGTGGGATACCGCGGAAGTCCGTTCCCCCACCCTTTCTTGACGTCCAGTTCGTCCGGAGCCAACGACTGGAAAGGTCAGAAGGAGCCCCCTCAGCCTGTATCGCCATCGTCACCTCCGTAGCGGATCTTGATTACCTCGATCTGCTCGATCCCGGCGGGGGTGCGGAGTTCGACGGTGTCACCCTCACGCGCTTTGCTCAGAGCGCGGGCGATCGGGGACACCCAGCTGACCTGGCCGCGGGCGAACTCGGCTTCGTCGATGCCGACGATCGTGATCGTGGTTTCGGTCCCGTCCTCGGTGGCGTAGGTGACGGTTGCGCCGAAGAACACTTGGTCGAGCCTCTTTTGCTGTCTCGGGTCGACCACCTCGGCGCTTTCCAGCCGCTTCGTCAGGAAGCGGATGCGACGATCGATCTGGCGGAGGCGCCGCTTGCCGTAAATGTAGTCGGCGTTTTCCGACCGGTCGCCGTTGCCGGCCGCCCACGCCACTGTCTCCACCACTTTCGGGCGTTCCACCCGCAGTAGCTGGCGCAATTCGTCCTGCATATGGCGGTGGCTCCGCGGGGTCATGTAATTCTTAAAGCCGGCCGGAACGGCTGGCGGTCCGTCGGGTAGGTCGGCCTCATCATCCGATTCTTTGACGAAGGCTTTGCTCATCGGATCACCTTCTCTTCTCGCAATGCGGCAATCTTCGATCTGTCATAGCCGAAGTTCGGCAGAATTTGGTCGGTGTGTTACGGGAAAAGTGAGCGGGACGGCGGTCAGTACCGAGAGGATCTCGGACGGCTCGCACGGTGTGAACGCCAAGGGAGAACTTGTTGACAGTGCAGATGCGGAACCTCTTCGAACAGGTCCGCGGCGCGGATGCTTCGAATGCGCCTTGAGCGACGGCCGGGACCTGGCGTCGTGAGCCTCGGCCTGGCCCCCCCAAAGCCTATATCCGCTCCGTCGACCAGCGGCTTTACTTTGCGAATGTCGGTGAGGCTCGATAGAGTGGCGCGGTCGCAAACGGATGGGAGCTCTCGGTGAAGAAGACGGCCAAAAGCAGCAAGACCATTCGGGCGAACAAACGTAAGGCCAAACTGAAGGCGAAGCATCGGCGCCAACGCGCGCGGGCAAGCGCCTGACCCTCCCGGAGCTCCGTGTCGGCATTTAGCCGATGGCGTTGTGGAGAACCGGCCCCTTACCAATCTCCGGCCCCGCTACGATGCGGTCCTCTTCGACCTGCTCACCGCGCTGCTCGACTCCTGGACATTGTGGAATCGTGTTGCCGGGAGTGAGGAGAGCGGCGGCAGGTGGCGCGCCGCCTATTTGCGCCGGACCTACCAGACCGGCCGTTACCGCCCCTACGATGCCCTCGTCGCGCAAGCAGCAGCAGAGGCCGGCCTTCCTCCCGCGCTCGCCGCATGCCTAGCCACCCGATACCATGAACTCAAACCCTGGCCTGAGGTCCACGCAGTGCTGAATGCCCTGCGAAACGACGGGGTGAAGCTCGGCGTGGTAACGAACTGCTCGGAAGAGCTCGGGGCGACGGCAGTTTCTTGCACGGGCGTCAGCTTCGATGTCGTCGTGACGGCCGAGCGCGCGGGCTATTACAAGCCCGATCCGCGACCCTACAAGACGGCTCTCGGCGAACTGAGCGCGACGGCCGCCCGATGCTTGTTTGTGGCGGGCTCCGCTTACGATCTGTTCGGTGCGAGCAAGCTCGGTTTGCCCACCTACTGGCACGACCGCATCGGCATGAGGCCGCTGCCTAATATACCCGAGCCGCTCGTCTATCACCGTACCCTACACCCCCTCCTGGACCTGTTACGCGGCCAGGACGCGGAGTAGATTTTCGAATGGGACCGGTACACTTCGGTTAGGATGTGCCACCGTTGAGGAGGCTGTGTTGAGTGTGAAGCTCTTCGCCCTGACTTGCGGCAGGTTGACCGGGGATCTCGGATATCTGATGGAGGGCGGAGAGGGTCGGACCGAACTGCCGATCCCCGCTTATCTGATCGAGCACCCCAACGGGACCGTCCTCTTCGACACGGGAATGCATCCCGATTGCCAGCACGATCCCGCCCCACGGGTCGGAACGCGCATCACCGGCCTCTTTTCGTTCGACTTTCGACCGGGTGAGGAAATCAGCACCAGGCTCGAGGCGATCGGCCGAGATCCGGCAAGGATCGACGTCATCGTCAACTCGCATTTTCATTTCGACCATGTCGGCGGCAACGCGCTGATCCCCAACGCGGTGATGGTCGTTCAAAAACGCGAGTGGGAAGCGGGGATGGACCCCGATATTGCTGCACTGCGCGGCTTCAACCGAGTCGATTTCGACCTTGGGCACAAGGTGATCCAAATCGACGGCGAGCACGACCTGTTCGGCGACTCGAGCATCGTCTGCTTGCCCACCTACGGCCACACGCCGGGTCACCAATCGCTGAGAGTGCGCCTCGATTCGGGAGACGTCGTGCTAGCCGCCGATGCCTGCTACTTCTGCCGGACCCTGCGCGAGCGGCGGCTGCCGCAACGGGTATACGATCGGCAAGCGATGTTCGACTCCCTCGACAAACTCGCCCGCCTCGAGGCTGCCGGGGCGCGCATCTTTTTCGGGCATGACGCGGAGTTCTGGAAGGGAGTGCCGCAGGCGCCGGCAGCGATCACCCGATGAAGAACTTGCCGCGCGCCATCCTGTTCGATCTGGACGATACGATCCTGGCCGCCTTTGGCCAGGCTCCGGGCCAGTGGCGCCGGGTCGTTGCCGCTTTTATCGAGCACTTGGCGCCGCACCCGCCGGATGATGTGGTTGCTGCAATTCAGGCCTATTCCCGTCATCTATGGTCCGACGCGGCGCGTCACAAAGACTGGCGCCCCCGTATCGGCGCGGCGCGGCGCCACATCGTCGCGAGGGCGTTCGCGGGGCTGGCGGGCGGCGCCGGCCGACCAGTTCCGCCGAGCGAGGTGTGCGAAGCGATGGCTGATCGCTTCAACGAGATCCATGAAGCCGAGCTGCGCATGTTCCCCGGCGCTTACGAGACGCTCGATCGCCTCAAAGAGCTGGGTGTGCGCCTCGCTCTCGTCACCAACGGTGCCGCCGAGCCGCAACGCGCCAAGGTGACGCGTTTTGCTCTAGAGGAACGTTTCGACCATATCCAGATCGAGGGCGAGCACGGCTTTGGCAAACCCGAAGAGCGTGCCTACACCCACGCGATGGAAGCGCTCGGCGTGGGGCCAGAAGAGACGTGGATGGTCGGCGACAACCTCGAATGGGAGATCGCGGCACCACAGCGCCTCGGGATCTATGCGATCTGGTACGACGGCTATTCCGCCGGGCTCCCGCCAGGCTGCCAAGTCCGGCCCGATCGGATCATCCGGTCTCTGCCCGAGCTGCTGCCGTAGCGGGCTTCACAGCGCTCGCATTTTGTTGTTTTTCGCTCCCTGCTGGCTGTGCAGATTCGGTTGATACCAGGTGCCGATTTCGTTGTTTACCGGACCCCAAATTTCGGTCTAACTGTTTGATTAGACGGAGTATTCTAGACAGCTAAGCGGGCGTGGGGGGCGGTTCCTCGCGATTTTCGTTGTTTTTGGGTAGCCGCGCACGGTGCGTGGCCGGGTTCGCCCTTACTCCACATCGGTGAAACCCAGCTGGTCGGCGAGGCCGTAGCCTTCCGCCAGACTGCGTAATTTGTACCAAGTGGCGTCCTCGACCTCGACGCCGTTCTGCCGCCGCTCCTGTTCGCGCAAATGCTCGATTTCGCCCGGGTAGTATACGCCGCTGCTGCCCTCCGCCGGACTGGTCGCCTTTAGATATGCGGCGAACTCGCCGATCTCCTTCTTGAACTGCGCGAGCGGCCGGAAGGCGTCGACATTGAATACCGCCATGAAGCACCCGTCATTGTGGCGGCCGGTCGGCTCCACGCCAAAGCCGAGGCCGGTCAGCAGACCGCACAGGATCTCGACCATCACCGACAGGCCATAGCCCTTGTAGCCTTCGGTGCCGCCGACCGGCAGCAATGCCCCACCCTGCCGCAGCTGGCTCGGGTCGTTGGTAGGCTTGCCGTCGCTGCCGATGATCCAGCCGTCTGGTACCGGCTGGTTGCGCGCGACTGCGAGCGCGATCTTGCCGGCGGCGGCGGCGGAGGTCGCCATGTCGAGATAGAGCGGTCCCTCGAGGTCGGACGGCATCGCAATCGAGATGGGGTTGGTGCCGAGACGCGCCTCGCGCCCGCCGAAGGGTGCCACCGCCTTGGGCGAGCGCCCGGAATCCGCGGTGGCGATGCCGATCATCCCCTCCCTCGCCGCCATCAACGTATAGGATGCGACTCGGCCGATATGCCCCTGGCGGAACACTGTCGCGGCCGCGACATTGGCTGATTTGGCCTTTTCGATCGTCAGCTTCATCGCCCGCTCGTTGACGACGTAGCCAAAGCCCCAATGGCCGTCGACGACCGTCGTGGTCGGCGATTCCTGCACGATCTTCCATGGCGCGCCGGGAACGATGTGCCCGAGTTTGATGCGC
>DASQCY010000213.1:0-2256 GCA_035634495.1 Allostellaceae bacterium | reverse complement strand
TGACGATATTGCCGGTAGCACCGGGGGCATATGGGCAACCGCCGAGCCCGCCCAATGAAGCGTCGAAGGCGCGCGCACCGGCATTGAGGGCCGCCAGCACATTGGCGAGGCCGAGACCGCGGGTATCATGGAAATGGCCGGTCACCGGCAGCGGTGCTACGTCCGCGATCACCCGCCGGAAAGCGCGCTCGACCGCCGCCGGTTGGCCATAGCCGACCGTATCGGCGAGGATGATCGCATCGGCACCGGCTTCGGCGACCTCCACGGCGATGTCGCGTACCCGATCCTCGTCGACGGCACCCTCGATCGTGCAGCCGAAGGCGGTGGCGAGCCCGCAGGCGACGCGCGGCCGCCGCTCGGCCGGGGCGGTGTGGCAGAGCGCCACGACGCGGCGGAAATCCTCGATCGACTCAGCGGTGGTGCGGCGCACATTCGCGCGATTGTGACCCTCGCTGACCGACAGCACGAAATTCATCTCGTGCACGCCGAGCGCCAGGCCACGTTCGGCACCTCTGAGGTTTGGGATCAGCGCCGATACGGTGAGCCCGGGCAGGGCGAGCGCGTGACGCACCACGACCTCGGCATCGGCGAGCTGCGGGAGCAGCTTGGGCGGGACGAACGAGCTGACCTCGATCTCGCGCACGCCAGCGGCGTGCTCGGCCTCGAGCCAGGCGATTTTCTGTTCGGTGGGCAAGATTTCGGCAATGCTTTGTAGACCGTCGCGGAGCCCGACTTCGCGGACGTGGGCATGCTCGGTCATTTCTTCCCTCCCGTCAGGGATAGTCTGGACTAACGCTAAACCGGCGACGGCATCAGAGCAATGGCCTCAGACAACGTGCTCGGGGGTTAGGACGCAGGTCTCGTCGGTGTCGGCGAGCTCGATCTGGATCGTCGCGTGGTGGATGCCGAAGCGATGGTGAAGTTGCTGCGCGATGCCGTTGAGCATCGCGTCGCCAGGGTGGCCGCCCGGCATCACCAGATGGCAGGTCAGCGCCGTCTCGGTCGTACTCATGCCCCAGATGTGAAGATCATGCAGTCCGATGACCCCCGGAGCGGTCAACAGATGCGCGCGGACCGCGGCCGCGTCGACGCCTTCCGGTACCGCGTTGAGGGCAAGCCCGATGGCGCTCTTCACCAGCCCCCAGGTGCCGAGGACGATGACGGCGGAGACGAAGAGGCTTACCGCCGGATCCAGCCAGAACCAACCGGTGAGCCAGATCGCGATCCCGACAGCGACGACGGCGGCGGTGACGAGGGTGTCGGCGGCCATGTGCAAGTATGCGCTCTTCAGATTGAGGTCGCGCGGGCGCCCGGAAGCGAACAGCAGGGCGGTGACCCCGTTGACCAGGATGCCTGCGGCAGCGACCCAGATAACAATGCCGCTCGCGACCGGCACCGGATGACTGATCCGCCGCACCGCCTCCCAGGCGATGCCACCGGTCACCACCAGCAGGATGATTGCATTGGCAAGGGCGGCGAGGATCGAGCTGCTGCGCAGCCCGTAGGTGAACCGGTCGCTGGGCCGGCGGCGGCTCAGAACCGCCGCACCCCAGGCCAGCGAGAGACTGAGCACGTCGCCGAGGTTGTGCCCGGCATCGGCAATCAGAGCGAGCGAGCCGGAGAGGACCCCGGCGATCGCTTCGCCGGCAACATAGACAAGGTTGAGGGTGATCCCAACCGCGAAGGCGCGTCCGTAATCTGGGTGGGCATGCGCATGACTATGCCCGGCCGCGCGCGCGTGGTGATCTTGCTCCATGGAATCGATCATAATCGAAAATATCGGGCGAGGTGGCGACAAGCCGGATGCCGGGTCTACGATGCGACGACCCGATTAAGGAGAGGCTTCCCTATATGCCGCGGATCGCAGTTGGCGGGTTCCAGCACGAGACCAACACCTTTGCCCCTCTCAAAGCGAGCTGGGCGGATTTCGAGCGCGCTGATGCCTGGCCGCCCTTCGTTCGCGGCCCGCAACTGATCGAAGCAGTCGAGGGCTTCAACATTCCGATTGCCGGCGCTGTGCTGGCGTTACAGGGGCTGGGGCACGAGCTCGTGCCCTTGTGCTGGTGCTCGGCGCCGCCCTCCTCTTATGTCGAGCGCGAAGCCTATGAGAAGGTCGCCGGCTGGACCATCGAGGATCTGCAAGCGCATGGGCCGGTCGATGCGGTCTATCTCGATCTGCACGGTGCGATGGTGGCCGAGCACTTTGAGGATGGCGAGGGCGAGCTGCTGCGCCGCGTCCGCGCGGTCATCGGCGAG
>DASQCY010000212.1:0-2978 GCA_035634495.1 Allostellaceae bacterium | reverse complement strand
GCCTGATAAGGCCGAGAAATGCGCGAGGGCCTTGCGGCTGTGGGGTGAGGCGACGCCCATCGCCGGAACTCTCGCGGCGCGCTATCTCGCCGATACGCGCGGTATCAACCTCACCGAGCTCCCCACCGACGTCGACGCGGTGCTGCGCTTCCACCGGCGCTGCCCGTTCAACGGATCCTTTCATCCTTGCTTGATCGCGCTTATGCGCGACGTGCTGACCGACGAGCCGACAGGCATTCACCGCATCGCGCTCACCCCGGACGCCCGCAAAATCGAACGGCGGATGCTCGGCAACATCGGCGCGGTCAAACTGTGGCGAGCCGGCTCGCAACTGGTCATCGGCGAAGGCATCGAAACCGTGCTCGCCGCCGCGACCCGCATCCTATACGAAAACGCCCCCTTGCGGCCGGCTTGGGCGCTCACCTCGACGGGCCCCTTCGCCCGGTTTCCCGTGCTCGCCGATGTTGAGCGGCTCATCCTGCTCATCGACCACGACGACGAAGGCATCGCCGCCGCCAACGCTTGCACCGGACGCTGGACCCGCGCCCGGCGCACGGTGGTGAAGCTCATGCCGGATGAGGCAGGAGCGGATTTCAACGACCTCATTATGCGAGAGAACGGCAATGCCTAAGAAGAAAACGTTCTCCGCAACGGTGATCAACCCCGCGTCGGTCAACGACGAAGGCGACCCGACCGGCGTCAACCTCAACAACTTCTATTCGGTCATGAACAAGAGCGGGGCTTGCTACCTGTACATTCCTTGTCGCGACTTCTGGACCGCTAAAAGCGTCAACGCGCGCCTGCCGCCCATGCCGGTGCTCAACAAAAACGGAACTCCCAAGCGCGACAAGAACGGCAAGCCTGTCTACGAACCTGCAAACAAGTGGCTCGATAAGAACCGGCCGGTCGAAACGATGACCTGGGCCCCCGGTCTGCCGCTGCAAATTCTGGATCGGCTAATATCGCTGGGTGGCTGGATCGAGCGCAAAGGCGTAAGCACCTTCAACCTCTTTCGGCCGTCGCGCATCGAATTCGGCGACGCAACCAAAGCCGGTCCCTGGCTCGACCACGTCCACAAGATTTATCCCAATGATGCCACCCACATCACCAAATGGTTAGCGCATCGGGTGCAGCGCTCGGGGGACAAG
Organism: Allostellaceae bacterium; assembly: GCA_035634495.1. Classification (GTDB taxonomy): domain Bacteria; phylum Pseudomonadota; class Alphaproteobacteria; order ATCC43930; family CGMCC-115725; genus AP-15. The sequence continues at coordinate 1,830 of DASQCY010000212.1, read as the reverse complement.
ATCAATCATGCGCTCGTGCTCGGCAGCGGCGAGCAAGGCATCGGCAAGGACACGCTGCTGGAGCCGGTGAAGGAGGCGGTCGGTCGGTGGAATTTTCAGGACGTCACACCGAAAGACATACTCGGCCGCTTCAATGCTTACGCCAAGGCCGTCATCGTACGCGTCAGCGAAGCGCACGATCTCGGTGAATTCGATCGCTTCAGTTTCTATGACCGTACGAAGAACTACGCCGCCGCTCCTCCCGACGTGCTGCGCGTCGACGAGAAGAACATCCCCGAGCACTACGTGCCGAACGTGCTCGGGCTCATCATCACCACCAACCACAAAACCGATGGTCTCTATCTGCCGCGTAACGATCGTCGCCACTACGTCGCCTGGTCTGACCACAAGCAAAATGATTTTCCGCTGGATTACTGGAACAAGTTGTGGGCTTACTACCGCAACGGCGGCTTCGAGCACGTCGCGGCCTACCTCAATGAGTACGATCTCTCCAGCTTCGACCCGAAAGCGCCGCCGCCGAAGACGTCAACCTTCTGGGAGATCGTGAACGTCAACGTGCCGCCGGAGGACGCCGAGCTCGCGGATATCATCGACGCGCTCAAAAACCCCGACGCCTTGACGGTGCCGGAGCTTATCGCTGAGGCGACCGGCGACGCCGCCGTGTGGTTGATGAACCGAGGCAACCGCCGTTCGCTCCCGCACCGGCTCGAGCGCTGCGGCTACACGGCGGTGCCCAACTCCGACGCACAAGACCGGCTCTGGAAATGCAAGAGTCGCCGCCTGGCCATCTACGTGCGGGCCGACTTGCCCCCTGGGAAGCGGATCGCCGCCGCGGAGAAGAAGGCTCGGTCTTGACGCGCGGGCGCCTGTTTTGAAGGGGTGGCCGGCGGGGCCGGTCAGTGAAGGTCAGTGGATTTTATTCGCCAAATTTTCCTTGAATCGGTCTTCATTTTGCAAGAAGCCCGCGCGCGCGAGGAAGGCATAGAAAATTTAGGAGATATATTCCACTGACCACCACTGCCCGTGGTACTTATACCCGTCTCGTCGGCATAAGTTGAGTTTTTGAGCGAAAGGCTTCCACTGCCTTCCACTTCCCTCGAGGGAACCGGCGGATGGAGATGGTGCCGTGGTGGGGGGCGGTCACGCCATCGGGACGGCGGCGGGACTTGCACCCGCACCTCCCCTACCAATGTGCGATTGCTTATGACCGAACATCAGTAGCCAGCAGGGGCGCCGGCACTGGGGTGCACTGGCGCACGCCGCGGGGGCGCTACGTGCTCTATCCGGGTGGACCGTTCTGCTAGTCGTCTGTACGCTCGCCGGCGGGGAGCAACCCCAGTGCGTTCGCGAGGTCGGACAGCGAGCGCGTCATGCGGTCGTAAAGTTCGAGCAGCGCGTGATCGATACCTTCCTCAGCCCGTAGTCTTGCCGCGATGTGATCGCAGGCCAGCGCAGTCGCGCAGTAAGCTTCGAGTAGCGGGAAAACTTCGGGACCGAAGTAGCCGGCTTTCCTCGCCCCGACGACCGCTCTCCAAGTCTCGGCCTCGGCGGCGGACAGATACACGGGCGGAACCGGCCGTCCGTCCTGGGGGAAGGCGACGATTGTCGGGTCCGGCATCATCACTCCCACTGCGGCTTCTTGTTGCGCGGGTAATCACCCAGTTCCCATGGTTTGGGCCCAAGAATGCGATGTGGATCGCGGGCGGTAGAGCGGCTCTCCAGGTTGCTTTTCGGTGTGAGCCGGAGCGCCCGCGCGTAGGAAAGCGCGGTGGTGGAGGTGGTGTTCAGCTCCTTCAAAAATCGACCGTAGTTGGGATCCGCGACCTCAGT
>DASQCY010000211.1:0-2923 GCA_035634495.1 Allostellaceae bacterium | reverse complement strand
TATTGCGCGAAATAAAGCGGCGGGCGCATTTTGTTCTCGGGCCGGTTATCGGCATCGCCTTGACCGGATATTTTTTTTACAACCTGATCGAAGGCGAGCACGGATTGATCCGCTGGTTGAGCTTGACGCGAGAGATCCGCGCCGAAAATGCTAATCTCGAAGCGATTAGGGGCCAGCGCCAGGCACTCGATCTGAGGGTGTCCAACTTGAAGCCGGATCACGTTGATCCCGACTTGCTCGACGAACAGGTCCGGGCGACCTTGAACCTGGTCGCGCCCGATGAGATCGTCATCATGCAACCAGCGCCGCCCCATTAGCATTAGCGGGCGAGCGGGCGTCGTCGAATCTCGACAAGCCGCCCTTGAACGCGCCCGCGCGAGGTTGCAATAGGGCAGATTTGCCAGCATGTTTCCGGGCAGATTTCGGGCTGCTTTCCAGTGGCCGCGTGGAGGAAGCGATATGGCCGTCAAGCGCAAGGCTGCGCCGGTAGAATTCGTCGAGGTCGGCGCCCCGCCAAAGGAGCTGCTGGGATACTACCGTGACATGCTGTTGATCCGGCGGTTCGAGGAGCGGGCTGGGCAGATGTACGGCATGGGGCTGATAGGCGGTTACTGCCACCTCTATATCGGACAGGAAGCGGTCGTCGTCGGCATGCAGGCAGCGCTCAAGGAAGGCGACACGATTGTCACGTCCTATCGCGATCACGGCCATATGCTGGCCTGCGGCATGGATCCCAGGGGCGTCATGGCCGAGTTGACCGGGCGTCGTGGCGGCTATTCGCACGGCAAGGGCGGCTCGATGCACATGTTCAGCCGGGAGATGAGCTTCTTTGGCGGCCACGGCATCGTCGGCGCGCAAGTGCCGATCGGAACCGGGCTCGCCTTTGCCCATCATTATCGCGCAAACGGGCAGATCTCGGTCACCTATCTCGGCGATGGCGCGATCAATCAGGGGCAGGTCTATGAGAGCTTCAACATGGCCTCGCTGTGGAAGCTGCCGATCGTTTACGTGATCGAGAACAATCGATACGGGATGGGGACGGCGATCGATCGCGCGTCGGCGCGCACCGACCTGTTTCATCGCGGTACTGCCTATGGCATCCCGGGCGAGCAGGTCGACGGCATGAGCGTGCTCGCCGTACACGAGGCTGGGCTTGCCGCCGCCGAGCACGCCCGATCCGGCCAGGGGCCGATCATCCTCGAGATGATGACGTACCGTTATCGCGGCCATTCGATGTCCGACCCGGCAAAGTATCGCACCCGGGATGAGGTCAACCGAATGCGCACCGAGCACGACCCGATCGATCAGGCAGGTCGACGTTTGCTGGAAGGTGGAACGACGGAGGCGGAGCTCAAGCAGATCGACAGTGAGATCAGGGATCGCGTCGCCGCGGCGGCGCAATTCGCACAGGACTCGCCGGAACCGGAGCCGGCCGAGCTGTGGACGGATGTTTTGGCCGACGCCTGACGCCTTTGGCGATCTCGCCTGCAGGAGATTGCGATAAGCCATGGCTACTCAAGTCTTGATGCCGGCGTTGTCGCCGACGATGACCGAGGGCAAGATCGCTCGCTGGCTCAAGAGCGAAGGGGAAGCCGTCCGAGCCGGCGATGTGCTGGCCGAGATCGAGACCGACAAGGCGACGATGGAGGTCGAAGCGATCGACGAGGGGGTGCTCGCCAAGATTGTGATCCCAGAAGGCACGGAGCACGTCGCGGTCAACACGCCAATCGCGCTCATCGCCGGAAACGGCGAAGACGTGGGCACAGTGGAGAAGAGGACACGATCTTCCAAGGTCCGCCAAGAAGCACCGCTGGAAGTGTGGCCGCCTCCTCCCTCGCCATCACTCGCCGCTCCTCGCCGCGTCCCCTCGGTCGAGCCAGAATATACCGGGAAGACCCGGACCATGACTGTCCGCGAGGCGCTGCGCGATGCGATGTCCGAGGAGATGCGGCGCGACGATACGGTTTTTCTGCTCGGCGAGGAGGTCGGCGAATATCAGGGCGCGTATAAGGTCAGCCAGGGCCTGCTTCAGGAATTCGGACCCCGCCGGGTGATCGACACCCCGATCACCGAGCAGGGCTTTGCCGGGCTCGGGATCGGCGCCGGCTTTGCCGGGCTGCGGCCGATCGTCGAATTCATGACCTTTAATTTCGCTATGCAGGCGATGGATCAAATCGTCAATTCGGCCTCGAAGACCCGCTATATGTCGGGCGGCCAGATGAGCTGCCCGATCGTCTTTCGCGGGCCGAACGGTGTGGCCGCGCGCGTCGCAGCGCAGCATTCACAATGCTACGCGAGCTGGTATGCGCATTGCCCGGGCCTCAAGGTGATAGCCCCGTTCACCGGGGCCGACCATAAGGGGCTGCTGAAGGCGGCGATTCGCGATCCGAACCCGGTCGTCTTTCTCGAGCATGAGCTGGTCTATGGCGAAAGCTTCGCGGTGCCCGAGGATCCGGAGTTCATCGTGCCGATCGGCAAGGCGCGCATCGCCCGGTCGGGCGATCACGTTACGATCGCGGCGTTCTCACGAATGGTAAAACTGGCGGTTCAAGCCGCCGAAGAGCTCGAGAAGGCAGGGATTTCAGCCGAAATCATCGATCTACGCACTTTGCGTCCATTCGACATCGATACGGTGGTCACCTCGGTCAGGAAGACCAACCGTATCGTTTCGATCGAGGAAGGCTGGCCCTTTGCCGGCATCGGCGCGGAGATCGCGGCGAGAGTCATGGAAGAGTGCTTCGACTGGCTCGACGCCCCGTTGAAGCGGGTTGCCGGCAAAGACGTCCCTTTACCTTATGCCGCGAACCTCGAGCGTCTTGCGCTGCCCCAGGTCGAGGACATCATTGCGGCCGCCCGAGAGGTCGCCTACCGCTAGTCGGCATTATAAGAAGGCCGATCTCATGCCGATCGAAATCCTGATGCC
>DASQCY010000210.1:0-4022 GCA_035634495.1 Allostellaceae bacterium | reverse complement strand
ACCCCGCCAGGGCTTGGGCGGTTTGGGCTTCGTGACGGGTTCGGCAGACAACGACGAAGTCGTCCGCCCAGCGCGTCACCCGATATCCGGCCGCGGTCATGGCGTGATCGAAGGGCGTCAGGAAAATGTTCGACCAAAGCGGGCTGGCTACCCCGCCTTGCGGGACGCCTGTCTTGGTCGGTTCCCATCCTCCGTCGGCGATCACTCCTGCCTCAAGAAAGTCTCGGATCAGTTGCAGAACACGTCCATCGCTGATCTGATCACAGATCAAGTCAACAAGCCGATTCTGGTCGATACTGTCAAAGAACACCACCACACACTACCCATCTCCGCGACTTCCCACGTTCGGTGACAATCCTCCGCCAGCGGCATCCCTTCGAGGGCTGCGTTCTTCAAGCGCTGAGCGCCGTGCACCGCCGCGGCGTAGCATTGCTGCTGGTCGTGCTCCCCGACGGCAGCCGCACACTGATCCCGGCGGGGTGGACCGATTTGGCGGCAATGCCCGTCGCCGAACCCGCGGCCGCGACTGAGAACGGTCGACCGCACAACCTCGCCAGGCTTGTCGATTTCCTCCACGCACGGACCATCCTAGACGCTCTCCTCAACCGCGTCCCGAGCCCGCGGCCGAACCCTGCGACCACAGAGGAGAGCTGCCGTGCAACTGACTCTGGCGCTTCTCGAGCTGCCCACGCCGCCGGCAATGCCGGACGTGCCGCTCGACCCCGAAGCCCGCGCCAAAGCCATTGAGATCCTCGCGCGCATGATCGCGCAGACCCTCGCGACGTCCACCCAACCGCAAAACGAGATGGCCGATGAGTGATCTCACCAAGATCAACAGCACGCATCTCTCCCGCCTCGCTTATGTCTATCTTCGGCAATCCAGTGCCGCACAAGTCGCGCACAATCGCGAATCGCGCCAATACGCATTGGTCGCCAAGGCGGCCGAGCTCGGGTGGCCGGCGCAGCAGGTTCTGGTGATCGATGAGGACCTCGGCGTTTCCGGCTCAGGCATTATCGAACGCAGCGGCTTTGCGCGGCTCACCGCGGAGGTCGCACTGGGCCATGTCGGTATCGTGCTCGGCCTGGAGGTCTCGCGTCTGGCCCGCAACAACGCCGACTGGTACCGCTTGCTCGATCTCTGCGGCCTGACTGACACTCTGATCGGCGACGCCGATGGGATCTACCACCCCGCGATGTTCAACGACCGGCTGGTGCTCGGCTTGAAGGGAACCATGAGCGAGGCAGAGTTGCACATCTTGCGGGCTCGCCTGCTCGGCGGGATCCGCAATAAAGCCGCTCGCGGCGAACTGCGTCGCGGTCTGCCTGTCGGCTTCCTCTGGGGCGAGGAGGACGGCGAGGTCCGCTTTCACCCCGATGCGGCGGTGACCTCGGCGATCCGCACCGTCTTCGCGCGCTTCGCTGAACTCGGTTCGGTGCGTCGGGTCTGGCTTTGGCTGCGCAGCGAGGGCCTGACCTTCCCCATGCAAACCCATTATGGTGCAGCGATCCGGTGGATCGACCCGAGCTACACCGCAATTTATCATGTGCTGACAAACCCGGTTTACGCAGGCGCCTATGTCTATGGAAAATCTCGCCGTCAGATCACACTCGATGCGACCGGGCGACGCAAAAGGCAAACCCGCAGGCTGCCGCGCTCCGAATGGTCGGTGCTCATTCCAGAGCATCACACGGGCTTTATCGACTGGGCGACCTATGAAACCAATCGGTCGCGCATTGCGGCCAACACGCATCCGCAGCCGCATCACTCAGGCGGTGCCGTGAGAGAAGGAAGCGCACTGCTGCAGGGGCTGGCCAGCTGCGGCGCATGCGGGCGACGGCTGCGCACCCACTACACCGGTCGCACCGCGTCTCCGGGCTACCACTGCGCCGGCAAAAACATCGTCGACGGTCGCGGCATCTTTTGTCTGAGCGTCGGCGCGGTGCAGATCGACGACGCGGTTGCGCGCGCCGTTCTCACCGCGCTTGCTCCAGCGGGTCTCGAAGCCGCTCTCGCCGCCGCCGAACGGCTCGAAGCCGATCGCGACGATGCGCTCGTCCAGTGCCGGCTCGCCGCCGAGCGCGCCCGGTACGAGGCACAACGTGCCGAACGCCGCTATCGCGCTGTCGATGCCGAGAACCGTCTTGTCGCCCGCGGCCTCGAGAGCGAGTGGGAGCAGCGCTTGCGCGAGCTCGAGCAGGCCAAAGCCGAGCTCGCCCGGCGCGAACGTGAACGACCGCGCGCACTCAGCGCAGAAGACCGGCACCGCCTGCTCGCGCTCGGCGCCGATTTGCAGAGCGTATGGGAGGCGCCGACCACCACAGCGCGCGATCGCAAGGAGCTGCTGCGAGCCCTGCTCGAAGAGGTCATCGTCACCATGTTCAAGGCCGAGCAGCGGGCCCGCCTCACCCTGCGGTGGCGAGGTGGCAGCCTCATCGATATCGATCTCGATCTGCCACGCCGGTCGGCGGCGACCGTACGCACCAACGAGGGCACAATCGCGCTCGTTCGCCGTCTGGCCGCACATTACCCAGACGCCGTCATCGCCGGTATCCTCAACCGTCAAGAGCGGCAGACCGCCTACGGTCATCGCTTTACTGCCAACCATGTCGGCAACTTGCGGCGGCAGTGGAAGATCCCGCGCTTCGAGCCGCCCCCTATCCGCCCTGAAGGCGAGTTGCTGACTGTCAAACAAGCGGCCGCGGTCCTTGGAACCGCCACCTCGACCATCCACCGCTGGCTCAATGACGGCTTCATCGGCGGTGAGCAATTGACCCCGGGAGCTCCGTGGCGCATTCGCTTGAGCGAGGATCTGCGAGCCGGCTTTGTCAATGAAGCGCCGCAAGGTTACCTCACGATGTATCAGGCAATGCGCCTTCTCGGCGTCTCCCGCCAAACCGTATTGCAGCGTGTCAAGCGCGGCGAGCTCGATGCCATTCATGTCTTGCGAGGAAAGAAAAAAGGGTTGCGGATCAAGACAATACCCGCTCAACCCATGCTGTTTGACGTCACTCCATAAGCTCGGGGGCAGTATGAAGCAGCTTCCAAGTCGGCGCGCAAGTCGGCGTCTAAAATCCAGAAGTTGCCCTCCTGGATTTCCCGCCACACCTTCCGCATCGCCATATGTGGCGATCGGCCGGGTCGATATCCAAACGAGCAGTCCGCAAACAGCGGTTCGAAGATGGGATTCATCTTCTGCACCAGGGCCTGTTGAACCACCCGGTCTCGGACAGATGGAATGCCGAGATTTCTCGTTCCACCCCCGAGCTTCGGTATCGCCACCCGTTTCACCGGTGAGGGCCGATAGGTCTTCTCTCGCAGCTGCTTGTGCAGCCGCTCCAGAAGTTCGTCCTGTCGTTGCTCGAACCCGGCGACGGTGAGGCCGTCAATGCCCGCGCTACCCTTATTCTCTCTGACCCTCTTCCAGGCTTCGGCGAGATTGGCCGGATCGTAGACCTTGTCGATCAGCGAGTGGACTTTTCTGCGCCTAGAACACTCCATTCCTCCGGCATCCGATGGCGCTTCCCCGGTCTCCTCGATGTCGGCGCAGGGTCTTTCGCAAAGCGAACTTGTCCGCACTTCCGTCATGTACTTACCAGATCTTCATCACCTGACGCCGCCACACAGTACGGGGCCTTCCCCCTCCGGTTGGTCTTTTGGATCCAACCAGCGTCGCCGCTCGATGGTGGCGATCCGGAACCTTTTGTTCTGATCCCGTTCGAGAGTACCTCGCCCCGATCCGACTCCTGGCACCGCATCGGCCGGAATTTCGCTTGCGCTTATATCCGCACCTACCGTTGGCCGGCTTCAGGCTGGGCTTTGCGTTCCCGGTTGCTCGCCCTTTCGTCTGCGAGTGTCGCACCATTCCAGCCATACCTTGCCTTCGGACGATACCAGGTCTCCCTGAGTCACTGACGCTCTTCCCCACCGTGTCGTCCGCACACACCTTGGTGCGACGGAGTGGAACCCATGCGCCTTCGTCCCCATAGTGCGGACTCGACCATGCTCCGTCTTTGGCCGACCG
>DASQCY010000209.1:0-1916 GCA_035634495.1 Allostellaceae bacterium | reverse complement strand
GGCGATCTCGACGCGGCGTCGCTGGCCCCCACTAAGTTGGCGCACCTTGTCACGGCGCTGGTCGGCGAGCCCGACCCGCTCGATCTCGGCCGCACCGCGCTGCACGGCGTCGCGATGCGAGAGGCCATGCAAAGAAGCATGGTAGAGGAGGTTCTGCTCGACTGTGAGGTCGAGGTCGAGCGTCGGCTGCTGGAACACCACGCCGATCCGCCGCAGGCACTCCGACGCCCGCTCGCGAATATCCATGCCGAAAATGCGGATCGTCCCCTCGCGCTGGACATAGAGTCGGGTGGCGAGCGAGAAAAGCGTCGTTTTCCCGGCTCCGTTCAGACCGAGCAGCACGGTAAAATCGCCGGCCGCGACCGAGAAGGAGACGCCATTCAACACCCGGCGTGGCCCGAAGCGGTGACCGAGCCCCTCGATAGAAAGGGCGGGATAAACTTCCATCAGAAGCTCATGGACGCGACACCACGCCCCACGGTGACTGTCCGACCGGGACCGACTTGATCGCTTTCAGGGATCCGACGTCGATCACCGTGATGTCGTTGCTGACCCCGTTCGTGGTGTAGAGGCGGCTTTGATCCGGGTTGAACGCGAGGCTCCATACCCGTTGCCCGACTAGCAGATAACGCATCACCTCATAGCTCTGCGCATCGATTACGGCAACGCGGTTGGCAGGCCCGAGCGCAACGAAGGCGAGTTTGCGATCGCGGGTGATTGCGATTCCGACCGGCTGGATCGCCTCGGTCGGTACCCCGGGCACGGCGAAAGTAATACGCTTGATTATCTCGTGTTTCGCAGCGTCGACGACGCTCACCGTCCCGCCGATTTCGGCGGAAACCCAAAACTGCACGCCATCAGCGGTCCACACGGCGCGACGCGGGCGACTATCGACGAGGATATTGGCGACGACCTCTCGCTTGGCCGTGTCGATGATGTGCGCCATGTTCGTGGTTTCGGAGGTGTTGACGAGGTATTTGCCGTCCGGGCTGATACCCATGCCCTCCGGTTCGACGCCAACCGGAATCTCGGTGACGACCGCGCCACGATCGATGTCGACGAGCGTGACGAGGTTGTCGTCTTCATTCGCGACATAGAGCAGCTTGCCGGTCGGATCGAGCGCGAAGTACTCCGGGTCAGCTCCACTCGGCAGAGTGCGAACAACCTTGTCGGTGGCAAGATCGAGCACTTCTATATGGTCGCTGTCGCTGGCGCAAATGTAGAGCGACTTTTCATCGTTTGAGAGCACGATCCCGCGCGGGCGCTGGCCGACCGGGATCGTCTTCATCGGCTCGAGGCTCGCGCCATCGATGACGGTGATGGTGTTGTCCTTCTCGTTCGATACGTAAATCGTATCGGCCACTGCAATCGAGATCGTGAAGTGGAGACACGCGAGAGACGTAGCGCACCGCCAGGCGCGCGTTACCCCATTCGACATTTTGTCTCCGGCTTGTCGATCCCGAGAGTATCGAGCTCGGAGAACTGGTGCAGGAACCCCGGTTGCGGCGAAACCGAAACGAGCGAGCGCGCATCGGCGAGCAAAATCGGCTGCCGTAGCTGGCCGTCCCAGGACCGAAAGCTGAGGCGGGCCCCCTTGTAGGCGGCCAGCTCGAAACGGTCGCCCCGCAAATAAGCCGAGATCGTCGCGGGGTCCGACGATTTGGAGCGCGTCGCCGCTTCGCCGATCGCCCGGACCGCCATCCAGGCTGCGTAATCGCGGTCGGTCATCCAACGTTTAGCCTGGTGCAGAAAGCGATCCTGCAGCTGGGTAGCGCCCCATTGCTCGTGCGGTCGTGCCCAGGCGCTCGGCACCAGGCCTTGGGTCCCGGCGACCGGCCGCGGGTCGAAAGTACGGTAGGAAAGATAGTCGCCGAACTCGTCCTCTTCGTCGGCTACGGCCAGCACGTCATAACTGA
>DASQCY010000208.1:0-11122 GCA_035634495.1 Allostellaceae bacterium | reverse complement strand
GTCGCGCGTAATCCGGCGCCTCCGCCACCGATTACGACGACATCATAGGCGTGGTTGTCGATCGTATAAGCCTGGCTCATGGTCAGCCGCCTTCGTGTTTCCCGAATCTGGTACCTCTTCTCCACTTGACACAATCGGTATCAGGCGTAGCCTTCCTTCGCGGAATTCGAAGGCATCTACCGTGTCGATGCGTTTCGATCTGACCGATCTCAGGCTTTTCCTCCACGTGGTCGAGGCGGGCAGCATCACCCACGGGGCCGAGCGCATGAACTTGGCCATCGCCGCTGCGAGCACGCGCATCCGCCACATGGAGGTCTCGCTCGGCACGCCGCTCTTAAGCCGCGAGCGCCAGGGTGTCCGGCCCACGGAGGCCGGGCGTACCTTGCTTCATCATGCCCGGATGCTGCTGCAGCAGGCCGACCGGATGCGCGGCGATCTCGCCGAATATGCGGATGGCCTGCGCGGTCAGGTGCGGCTGATGTCGAATACCAACGCACTGACCGAATTCCTGCCGGAACCGCTGAGCGCCTTCCTCGCCTCCCATCCGCAGATCAACATCGACCTGGAGGAGAGGCTCAGCGACGAAATCGTCGCTGCCGTCGCTGACGGCACGGCCGACGTCGGGATCGTCGCCGGCACCGTCGAGGTAGCCGGTCTCGAGGTGTTGCCGTTCCGCGTCGACCGGTTCGTGCTGGTGGTCGCGACGAACCACCCGTTATCGGCGGTAGAACAGATTGCGTTTGCAAAAGTGCTTGATTTCGACTTTGTCGGCCTGGATCGGGCAAGTGCGCTACAACGCTTTCTGTCCGAAAAGGCGGAGAGGATCGGTAGGCGTCTCAGATTGCGCGTGCAGCTGCGCGGCTTCGATGCGGTCTGCCGTCTCGTCGAATGCAATGTCGGGATCGGCGTCGTCCCGGCGACGACCGCCGAGCGCCATGCGAAGACCATGTCGATCCACCGCATCGAGCTGATCGACGAATGGGCGGTGCGCAAGCTGACGATTTGCGTGCGGCGCCAAGCCGATCTGCCGGCCTACGCGCGCGAACTCGTGCGCCATTTGGCAGAGCCGGCCTCAGTCGGTTAGCCGGCGCGATGCCGGCAGCCTTCAGTTTTGTACGAGGTACGTCCTCGCCTGGGAGAGTTCCGCCCGGTTTCCGTCGCCGCCGACCGCCAGCGCCGTCAGCGCTCGGTAATACCGCTTTGCCGCTGCGGCGGAGCCGGTGCGCCGCGCCGCGTCGGCGGCCGCCGCAATCGTGCGGAAGCGGTTGGGCATGACCTTGTCCGACGCCTCGAATTCGACCAGGGCCTCGTTGTTCATGCCCGCCGTCAGATAAAGTTCGCCCAAGAGCTCTCGGATCGGGACCAGTTTATTCTCCATCGCGACGTTCTTCTCGCTGGCGTCATCGAGATCGGCCACCTTCCGCATCGCCGCGATCGCGCTGTCGCGATCGCCCTCGGCGAACATCACCCAGGCCCCCGCCGCCTGTTTCTGGATCCGGGTCTGTTCGGCCCAGTAGTCGTTCTTGGCAGCAGTGAGCTTTGCTTCGATGTCGTCGAGATGGGTGATCTCGGCCCTGGCTGACGCAGCACTCTCCGTGCGGGCGGCGCCGAGCGCACGGGCGAAATACGAGATCGACTGGGCCGCCGGGAACTGGCTGTCGCGGACAGTCAGCTGTGCCGCCTCGTTCCACTGGCCGCGCTCGAGCGCATAACGCGCCGGAATTGCGGCCAAGGCCGTGTCGATCGCCAGGGAGCTGACGGGAAACTTCTTCAGATCGGGAAGCGAGTCGACAACCTGCTTCGCGTCGCCGTCCTTTGCCGTTTGCAGGTAGGCGGTCACCAGAAAATCAAGTAGGTGGGGAACGCTCGGATGGGTCGCATCCGGGTAGTTCTGCGCCGCGTAATCATCTGCCGACGCTTTAGCGGCGAGATTGGAGCGCACCGAGTCATCCCACATGCCGAGCATGGAATAGATATGCGAGGGCATATGCAGCGCGTGTGGCGCCGCCGGCGCGATCTTGTCGTAGAGCTGAGCCGTCGGTACGCACATCGCCGCGAGCGGCGCGAAATCATAACTGTGGATCATGTAGTGGGCGATGCCTGGATGGTTGGGCTGCTTTTTTGCTTCTTCGTTCAGTATTGCGGCGGCCTTGAGCTGCTTGGTGTAGTTCCTATCGTCGAAATCGACCGCACCGTTCAGCGCAAGCGCGTAAAAAATTGCCGCTTCGCTATCCTCCGGGTAGTGCTCGCGCAGAAGCTGCATTGCCTCCTCATAAAGCCCCGCGCGGGTCTTGTGGTCGATATTGTCGTAATCCTTGTAGAAGACCTCGATCGCGGCGAGGTATTCCGCTTCGCGCGGCGTCTGCGTCTTCGCGACCTTACCCTGTTGGATTGCCTCCCACCCGGCTTTGAGGTTGACGGAGGGGAAGGGCGGCACCAGCGGGTTAGGCAGCTCGCTCATCGCCAGACCCCAATAGGCGATGGCGCAGCTCGGATCTTCCTGGATGACCGCCTGAAATGCCTTGAGTGTCTCGGGGTAGAAGAAATTGTGCAGGAGCGTGACACCGCGATCGAACTTGGCTTGCACCCCGTTGCACGAGATCGGGAAATGAACGGTGCCCAGATGGTCGTCCGCGGCTTGTTCGGCCTTCACTGAGCCGAACATCGCAGCCGTTGCGACCGCGATCACTAGAATTCGTATATGCATCGGTTCCTCCCGCCTGTTCGTCGATCCGGTGTCACCGGCCCGTTTTTGGGTCTGTGCAAAGCTTACTCGGCCCGCCCGCCGAAGTAGCCCTGAGCAATGATAGCCTCCGCTCTTCCACGGTGCATCGAATTTCCGCTTATTGCCACCGGCGCCCCGCTTCAGCCCGAACGCGCAGGATAAAGGGTCAGAACTGCACTCGCGGCGGCCCGCGCGCGCTGCTCGATCCCTGCCGGTGGAGGCGCCTCGGCGAGGCGCATCAAAAGGCTCATCTGCAGATCTCCCCAGAGCAGCGCCAAGAATTCCGCGGCTACGGTCTCCGGGTCGGCGTCACCGACCAGGCCCTGTGCCGCGGCGCGTTCCAGAAATGTGACGAGCGCGCCGCGGGTTGTCCTGCGCCCGCCTTCATCCAGCGCGCGCGCAACTTCGGGCGAGCGCTCGGCCTCGGTCACCGCGAGGCGGAAGAGGGCCGTCACCGCGGGATGGGATACTTCGCGCACCAAGTTGGCTCCAAAGCGGACTAGCGTTTCCTCGAGCGCCCGCCGATCCGTGACATTCGGCAAGGCGAGCGGCAGGCGCATGCGCGCCGCGCGCCCTTCGATCATGGCCGCAAGAATGCTCTGCTTGCTGCCGAAAATTGCATACAGCTCACGCTTCGACACTTTGGCACGCCTGGCAATCTCTCGCGTGCTCGTGCCCGCATAACCATGCTCTACGAGCGCCTCGAATGTCGCCTCGAGAATGCGTAAACGCGCATCGCGTCGGCCCGTGGTGGTTTCGGCACAGCCTTTGGGCGCGGGTTCTGCGGGTGTCGGGCCTTGCTCAATCATCCGATCTCCTCGAAGAAGGTCGCTCGTTTGGTCGTTAACCGATGATCATATACGAGGGTCTTGACATGGTACCAGTCGGGACCATGTCATTGCTGTACGGTACCTATAGGTACCAGCAAGCGGGCCCAGTGAAAATGTCGAGTTCCGATGGCAAAGACCCGGCCATCCCGGGAAAACTGGCGTACCGAGCGTCGGGCTCCGCGCCGAGGGGCCTAACACGCTCCCTCGTGATCGATGTGGCGATGCCGTCGATAGCGGTACAGCTTCTCTCACGGGTATGGGGCGTCTGTTCGGCCTGGCGTGCCTGTTGTCACTGCGGCGAGAGCGGCCCTTGATGTTCTTTGTCAGCCGCCAATTTACCGCCGGCGACGACGAAACATGCGCGCAAGCGTGGGACTGCACGGCTTCAGAACGCCGGATTTCGTCGATCGATGCGGCTCTTGACGCTCGTTTGGGGCCTGGCCGCCCTGGTCGAGGCGACGCTCGGGATTGCCGCAGCCTTCCTGTTGCCCGCCGGCAGTGCGCTGTCGTCGAACCGATGCTCGGGATTGGCACAGTAGCGGCGCTCTTGACCTGGACCACCGCGTATGCGCGCTGGCGGGCGCCGGCTGCGCAGCCGTCGGCGCCTGACCGTCTAACCAGCACCCATATTGGAGCACGGACATGATTGAGATCAGCAAGGGGCACAATGGCAGCGGCGGCGGCCTCGACGGATCAGGATTTCACCGGTCCTGGTTTCCCCTCGGCCTCGCAAGTGACCTCGATAATGGGGCCGTCATCGGCGTCGATTTTCTCGGAACCCGCGTCGTCGCTTATCGAGATGGATCGGGCAGGGCGGTCGTGCAGAGCGCGTGGTGCCCGCATCTCGGCGCCGATCTGTCGGTAGGGCGATGCGTCAATGGTCAGATCCGCTGCGCCTATCACCATTGGCGGTTCGACGCCGCCGGCAACTGCGTCGACATCCCGACCGGCGACAAGATCCCGCCGGGCGCTACAATCTTCAGCTATCCGACCGCTGAGGCCTGGGGGCTGATCTGGGCATTCAACGGCGAAACACCGCTATTCGCGGTGCCGCGCATCCCGGGGATCGAACAGGACGATCTCGCCTTTGAAGCGCGCCTGCGCGGCATCCGTCAGGTACCGCCTTGGGTCAGCACCAGCAACGGCGTCGACTTCCAGCACCTGCGCACCTTGCACAATCTGCCGACGAGCGCGCCCGAGACGATCGAGGTGCGGGACTACGGGATCGAATACCGGGTGGAAGCAACGGGCTACATGCAGCATGGGCTGATCACCGGAACCAACGTGTTCGCCCAGCACTTGCGGCGCCAAGGGATGGATGCGTTCATGCTGTTTGCCGGCGCACCCGTCGACCAGCGCCATTCGCGCAGCTTCAATGTCGTCGGAGTGCAGAAGACGAGCGACGGCAGTGCGGAGCGGCGAGCCGTCGACGCCGCACTTCGCGAGCTGTGCGGTTTTGTCGACAAACTGATTGCCGAGGACGAGCCGGTGCTCAACACGATGCGCTTCCGCAAGGGCGTGCTGGTCGCCTCGGATCGCCACCTCGCCCGCTATTTCAAATATGTTCAGCGAGTTCCCGCGCGGCCAGCCGCCCTCAGAGTGACAGGCCCCTCACCCTCCCGCTGACGCGGGTCCCTCTCTCCGCGTCGCGGGGGTGTGGGGCGATCCTTCCAGCCGCCCTCAGGGCGAGGCGTGACCCATAAAGATCTGCGGGATCGGCTGGCCCCAGGGTCCGCCGGTGCCCTCGCCGCGTTCCAATATGTTGGGCGGGGTGTGGGCGTTGAGCACGTCGGTATCGGCCCAGTGCTCGTGCACGCGGCCCCACGGATCGGCCCAGTAATCGAAGAGCTGGCTGCCGATCAGATGGCGGCCAATGCCCCACATGTGCTGATAGCCTTTGCCCGTCAAATGCTCGTGACCGACCATCACGTCGTCGATGTCGGCGGCCTCGTAGGAGAGATGGTTGAGGCCGCTCTTGTCGCCGCGAATGCAGAAGAAGGCGTGATGGTCGACATACCCGTCGCCGCGGTCGAGGCGGTTGAAGGAGCCGACGATGTTGCTCTTCTCGCCGGCATAGAACTCATCCGAGCAGCGGAAGCCGAGCATCTCGCGGTACCAGCCGAGCGTCTTCTCGAAGTTCTTCGACATCACGACGAAATGGCCGAACCGCTTGATGTGTGAGGGGCCGCGCTCGATGCGGAAGAGTTGGCCCTTGCGGCGGTACTTTTCGTTGCCGGAATTGACCGCGGGGCGCGGCACCTCGATCGGGTCGAGCATCGCCATGCCGTGCACAACCTCGACCTGGTAGCCATCGGGGTCGGTCAGGCGCACCCGCTTGCCGCCGCCGGGCTCGTCGATATCCTCGATCTTCGAGGCCCCCTCGACCCGCGACATTCTCTCGAGGTCCTCGAAGCTCGCTGCGTGCACGGCGATGCCGACGTAGCGCGGCTCGCCTAATTCGGTGATATGGATGTGGTGCGGCGGATCGCTGCCGCGCATGTAGAGTGCCGTCTTTGTCCGGTCCGCGCGGACCATGCCGAAATCCGTCAAAAACTCCTCTTGCTTGTCGAGATCGGGCGACCGCAGCCGTCCATAGGCGAGATCGAAGGCTTTGATCACAGGCATGTACTACCTCCCTGAAGAGAACCATGTCGGGCTAATTTAGAACATTTCTTCGGCCCGGGGGAATCTTCGATTGCCCCGACCCCTCGCGCCGAGGCGCGCCGGGCGGTAGAACACCGGAACTAGCAGAGGAGTGCAAAATGAGCTCGTTGGAGGAATACGCCGGGAAGTACCAGACCGCACGGATGGAGCGCCGCAACGGGATCCTGCAGGTCACCTTGCATACCGAAGGCCAGTCGCTGCGTTGGGGCTTTCTGCCGCACGGCGAACTGCCGGAGGCCTTTCACGACATAGGCGCCGACCGTGAGAACCGCGTCGTGATCCTGACCGGGACCGGGCCGGAGTTTTCCGGACCGCGCGCGACCCCCGGGACTTCTTCCTTTCCGTCGCGCCCGTCGATCGAGCGGATCGACCGGATCCATTGGGAAGGCCGCCACCTGCTGATGAACCTCTTGAACATCGAGGTGCCGATGATCAGCGCAATCAACGGTCCCGCCTGGCGCCATTCCGAAATTCCGCTCTTGTGCGATATCGTTCTCGCCGCCGACACGGCGCAATTCCAAGATTCGGCGCATTTCAACTCCGATGTCGTGCCGGGTGACGGCATGCACATCGTCTACCCGCTGCTGCTGGGGATGAATCGCGGTCGCTACTTCCTGATGACCGGTCAGACATTGGACGCCGCCGAAGCATTGCGGCTGGGGCTGGTTTCCGAGGTGCTGCCGGCCGACAAGGTTCTGGCGCGCGCGTGGGAGCTCGCCGAGGATCTGACCCGAAAGCCGACATTGCTTTTGCGCTACACTCGGCTGCTGTTCACCGAATATCTGCGCCGCCAGATGCACGACCTCCTCGGCTACGGGCTCGCCATGGAGAGCCTGGCATTGTTCGAAAAGCCGGAAGCGTCCACCGGAACATAGTAGGACGGCGGCATGAGCGAGGACCAGTTGCGCGCCTGGATGGAGGTCAACCGGCTGAACTGGGACGACCGCACCGCCGTACATCTGCGCAATGGCACGGATTTTTATCCCATCGATCAGGTCAGAGCCGGAGATAATGCCTTTGGCGAGCCCGAGGATTCCGAGCTCGGCGATGTGGCGGGGAAGCGGATTGTCCATCTGCAGTGCCATTTTGGGCTGGACACGATCCGCCTGGCGCGGCGCGGTGCGATCGTCACCGGGCTTGACTTCTCGACCGCGGCGATCGCTGCGGCGCGCGCGCTGGCGGCCGAGCTCGGTGTGCACGCGCGCTTCGTCGAGGGCAATGCCTACGACTCGCCGGCTCTCCTCAATGCCCAATACGATATTGCTTTTGTCACGTGGGGATCGATCATTTGGCTCCCAGACATCCGTCGCTGGGCGCAGATTGTCGCGGAGCTTCTGGCGCCGGGCGGGTGGCTGTACCTCGCGGAGGGGCATCCTTCGACATTGTCGCTCGACGAGGTCGACGGCCGGCTGGTCGCAATCCGAGCATGGCGGACGCCAACGAACGCGCCCTTCGCCTACGATGATGCGACGACCTATACCGGCGATCCAACGCCGCTCGCCCACACACGGAGCTACGAATGGTGTCATCCGTTGAGTGACATCATCTGCGGTTTATTGGAGGCAGATCTGCGTTTGGATTTCCTGCACGAGCACGAGAGACTGCCGTGGCGTTATTTTCCGATGATGGAGAAGGCCGAGGACTGGCGTTACCGGCTGCCCAACGGACATCCGCCGCTGCCGCTGTCTTTTTCATTGCGGGCTTCGAAGCGAGCTTAATTTTAAATTAAATTGTCATATGACCTCAAAAGCAGCATGGCCACACAGATGAGCGAGCAAGGAGACCCACATGATCGACAGACGCGAGGCGCTGAGGCTCGGCTTCACGGCATCGCTCCTCCCCGTGATCGGCCGTCGCGCGAAGGCGGCGGAGCAGAAAACCATACTCAAGGCCTCGGACGTCCATCCGGAAGGCTATCCGACGGTCCAGGCGGTCGAGAACATGGGCAAGAAGCTCGAAGCGGCTACCGGCGGGCGGCTCAGTGTCCAGATGTACGCCTCGATGCAGCTCGGCGGCGAGAAGGAGGCAATCGAGCAGGCGCAGGTCGGCGCTTTGCAGCTGGCGCGCGTCAGCGTCGGCGCATTGGGCCCGGTGGTGGATGATCTCAACGTCTTCAATCTGCCGTTCCTGTTTCGTGACACCGCACACATGGATAAGATTATCGACGGGGCGATCGGCCAGGAACTGCTCGACAAGGTCACCGAAAGCCCGAACACGCACCTCGTCGGTCTCGCCTTCATGGATGCGGGGGCGCGCAACCTTTACGACACCAAGAAACCGATCAAAGACATCGCCGACGTCAAGGGTTTAAAGGTCCGCGTCATGGGCAACCCGATGTTCGTCGACATGATGAACGCGATCGGCGGCAACGGCGTCGCAATGGGCTACGATCAGGTGTTCAGCGCGTTGCAGACCGGCGTTGTAGACGGCGCCGAGAACAACCCGCCGAGCTTCTACTTCGACAACCATTACCAGGTCGCCAAATTTTATACCCTGACCGAGCACTTGATCGTGCCCGAAATTCTGGTGTTCTCACGCCCGACCTGGGACACGCTGTCGAAGGACGATCAGGCGCTGATCAAAAAGCTGGCGCGCGAGGCGCAGCTCGAAGAACGCCGTTTGTGGAACGAAAAGGAACAGCAGGCCATCGACAAGATGAAGGCGGCCGGCATCGAAATCATTACGATTTCCGACAAGACGCCGTTTCAAAAGGCGGTCAAGCCAGTCTGGGACAAGTATGGCGCCAAGTACGCCGAGCTGATCAAGCGCATTCAAGCGGTCGATTGACCGCGCCGGATCATGTCGGGGTCGCGAGAAACCCCTCACCCTCCCAACCCCACGGATCAAGTCCGTGGGCTGAAGGCCCACGACTCGATGGGCTGGGGTGAGGGGCATCTGCGCACTGCAATGGATGCGCTTTACTGGCTCTGCGTTGTCGTCTCCGGATCGGCGTTGGTGCTGATCTCGGCGGTAATACCGTGGGGTGTTTTCACCCGTTACGTGCTCAACAGCGCCGCGTCTTGGCCCGAGCCGATGGCGATCCTGCTGACGATCGTCCTGACCTTCATTGGCGCTGCCGCGTGCTACCGGGCCGATACACATATGCGCGTGTCGATTTTGGTGCGCGCGATGCCCCGGCCGCGGCAGCGCGTCATCGAGCCCGTCGCCGAGGCGCTGACGGCGCTCCTCAGCCTGTTCATGATAATCTGGGGTGCACGGCTCGTCGCCGCGACCTGGCATCAATCGATCGCCGAATTTCCCGCACTGTCGGTCGGCGTGACCTATCTGCCCATCCCGATCGGCGGTGCGATCACTCTGCTCTTCGTCGTCGAGCGCATGCTGATCGGACCGCCGCGGCAACACAGCGAACTACATGGCGCCGCCACAAACGACTGACTCGATCCAAGGGCGACGCAGATGGAAATCCTGATCGTCATCGCGAGCCTGTTCGTCTGTTTTGCCCTCGGTGTCCCGATCGCCTATGCGCTGGGCCTGGCAGCGCTCGCCGGCGCGTATTGGATCGGCATTCCGCTCGAAGCCGTCATGCTCCAGGTCTCGAGCGGGGTCAGCAAGTTCGCCATGCTGACGATTCCGTTTTTCGTGCTCGCCGGCGCGATCATGGCTGAGGGAGGCATGGCACGGCGCCTCGTGGCGTTCGCCAATGTGCTGGTCGGAATGGTGCGCGTCCGCGGCGGGCTGTCCGCGGTCAACGTGCTGGCGACGACGTTCCTTAGCGGCATCTCGGGTTCGGCAGTGGCCGACACCTCTGCAATCGGGTCTGTGATGATCCCGCAGATGGAGAAGACCGGTTATCCGCGCGTCTTTGCTACGAATGTGACCATCAGCGCATCGGTGCAGGCGCTGCTCGTGCCGCCGAGCCACAATGCGGTGATCTACTCGCTCGCTACTGGCGGCACGATCTCGATCATCAGCCTGTTTATGGCCGGGGTGGCGCCAGGCCTGTTGCTCGGCGCCTCATTGGTCGTGCTGTGTCTCGCCCTCGCCTATCGCGACGGCCACCCGCGGGGCGAAACCGTGGCATTGCGTGAAGCGGTCAAGATCGCGATCGATGCGCTCTGGGGATTGGTGACATTGGCGATCATCCTAGGCGGCATATTGGGCGGCGTTTTCACCGCGATCGAGGCGGGTGCGGTCGCGTGTCTTTGGGCGTTCTTTGTTACGATGTTCATTTACCGCGATTATCGCTGGCGCGAGCTGCCGCAGCTCGTCCACCGCACGATGCGCACGGTGGCGATGGTCATGACTTTGATCGCCTTCGCCGCAAGCGTCGGCTATGTCATGGCGCTGATGCAGGTGCCGGCGAAGGTCACGGCAATGCTGTTGACCTTGTCGAGCGACAAGAACGTGATCCTGCTGCTGATCAATGTCCTGCTGCTCGTGTTGGGCTGCCTACTGGACATGGCGCCATCGATCCTGATCTGCACGCCGATTCTGCTTCCGGTGGTCGTCAAATTCGGCGTCGATCCGGTACATTTCGGCATGATCATGCTATTGAACCTCGGCATAGGATTGTGCCATCCGCCAGTCGGCGCGATCCTATTTGTCGGCTGCGCCGTCGGCCGAGTGACGATCGAACAGGTCGTGCGCGAGATTTGGCCGTTCTACGCGGTCATGTTCATTGTGCTGATGCTCGTTACATATATCCCATCGATTTCGCTGTGGCTGCCGCGCCTGCTGTCGTTGTGATTCCCGGCGGCATTGCGGCGGCCTCGTACCTTCCCGCCGACTCCGCCGATTCCCACAATTCGTGGTTAATTTTTAGATATAAATTGCAACCCAGCCAGAATTGTCGCATTATATCGGTTGCATCGTTACGTCCCCCAACGATGCACATTCGCCTGTCGGACCGGCACGCCGGCAAGGCGGCAGAAGCCCCGGTCGT
>DASQCY010000207.1:0-2741 GCA_035634495.1 Allostellaceae bacterium | reverse complement strand
TCGATCCGGTCGATGACCGGCATCATCGACCGGCAGCGGAAGCCGGCCGGCACCTGACTGACGATCGCGTCGAGGCTGCCGCATTTGAAGGGCAGCGCGGCCTCGCCGGTGATGATCGCCACGGTGCGACCATGCGCCGTGTACAGGCACGACGCTTTGGCGCAATCGAGCCCGTCTCCCGCTCCGGTCCCGGCTTCTGGCCAATCAGCGAGAGCCTCGCCGGTCTCTTCCGCCAAGAACGAGCGCGCCATGCTCTCGCCCCTGTCGGCCGAGACAAAATAATGGCCGTCGGCCCCTCGGGCGGCGACTAACCGCCCGGTATCGGCAATGACGATGTCGGGGGGCCGGGTCAGCATTATGCTCGCAAAACCGGCGACGATCGCAACGATCCCCCAACGCCGCCACAACCCGCGCCACAAGCACAGCCACAGCCCGCCGAGCGCGATCAGCAACAGGCCCGCTGGCGGCAATCGTGGGGTCGGCCAGACATTGCCCGGCAGTATCGACACATTCTGCGCGACCCAGATCGTCACGTCGATCCCCCAACCCATCGGAACGAGCGCCAGACTCTCGAGACCGAACGGCATCAACAGGCAGGTGAGGACGCCCCAAGGCAATGTCCACAGCGCGCTCAACGGCACTGCGATGACATTGGCGAGCGGCGAATAAAGCGCGATGTGGTGGAAGTGGTAGATCGAGAACGGGTAGGTGCCGAGGGTCGCGACTAGGGTCGTTACCGCCACGGCTCCGCAATACCCGGCTACTTCTGCCAATAGCGAGCGGCCGCGCAAAATTCGGCCGAGCTTTCCCCCGAAGGTCTCGTAAACCGCAATCAGCGCGACGACCGCGCCGAACGACATCTGAAAGCTGACGCCGACCAGGCTCGCCGGATCGAGAACCAGCACGACCGCGGCGGCGATCGCACAGATCCGCATCGAAATGCGCAGCCGGTCGATCAGGATCGCCGCAAAGACGATCCCGTTCATGACGAAGGCGCGTTCGGTCGGAATGGCGGCGCCCGAAATTAGCAGGTAACAGGTAAGCACGATGAGAGTGACGCCGGCAGCGATCTTCTTGATCGGATAGCGCAGAGCGATCGAGGGGATCAGCGCCAGACCGCCGCGCACGGCGAAGAACACAAAGGCGCCGACGAGACCCAGGTGCAGCCCGGCGATCGCCAACAGATGCGAGAGTCCTGAATCCCGGAAGAACTGCTTGACCTCTTCCGTGATGGCGCCGCGCTTCCCGGTGATCAATGCCGAGGCGACACCGCCGGTCGAGCCGGGGAGCACGGCAGTGATCCGTCGAGACATTTCGGTGCGCAAATGCCGTAGATTTTCGCCCCCGCCGCCCCCGTCTCTGGACACGCCTTCCACGTCGGCGATCCGGCGGGCGCCGCCAAAGGCATAGCCGACGCCGCCAATCCCGGCGAAATAAAGCTCGCGCTGGAAATCGCGCCCGCCCGGTAAGATCTGGGGCGGCACCGGGTACAGCATCGCCTTGAGGCGGACATGGTCGCCCGGGTTGAGCTCGTCGCTCGTCCGCGGGATATGAAGCCGCAGGCGGTGCGGCTGACCGGCTGGGTCGAGCCCTGCCACGGGATCGGGCTCGACGACGATGCGCCAGCCCCTCTGGGCCAAATCGATGTCGATGACGCGTCCGGTGAGGATGACTGGTCCGAGGTGGTGCTGCAACATCGGCGCCCGCCGCTCCCAGGCCGTCTCGCCCATCAGCGCAACACCGGCGGCGAAGACGGTGAGCGCGAGCGCCGCCTCGCACCATGCCGGATGCCGACGCAGGACGAAGCTCAGGCCGGCGGCGGCGATCGCCGTGGCGACACTAGGCCACAACGGCGGCTCGACCCTCAGCGCAAAGTAAACCCCGATCCCGGCGCCGAAAAACACCGGCAGCCAGAGCAAGCGGCGCTCGGCCTCGGCGGCGAGGCGATAAGAAACGGCGGCCACAATGCGCGCGGCCCACGCCGGAACGAAGTCGACCCGTGCGCCCGCAATCGCCGTTTCCGCCATCGACACCCCACTACTCTCGAAAATCGAGAGTAGCGGATAAGATAGTTAATTCACAGTCGCATTTGTCGTGAGTTTTAGTAGAATTCAAACCAAATTTAACTACGTTGCGCGAATGCGGCTCAGATTATGCGGGCGACATGGGCGCCAGTTACCGGCACCCGAGCTCCATCCTAGAGCCTGACCCAAAAGCGTACGTCGTTAAGGGTTATCGGACACCGGCGCGCGGCACTTCGAGGCGACTGGCAGGCATCTGATAACACTTAACGCGATGAGCCAACGGAGCTGCCAGAACCGAAGGGCAGCTTCGTGTTCACGATCCGCCTATGTCGAACCGAGAGGCCGAGGGATCAGACAAGTGATGGAGAGCGGTCATCGCCTGAAATTTCCGAAAGAACGTGCTAACCTCGCCGCTCCTGGCGAAGCGGCGCGGAGCGCACATTCGGGGAGGATCAGCGATGCGGCGACTGCTTGGGACCGTCGTCGGCGGAACGCTGCTGCTGTGGACCATCGCGGCTTCCGCCGGCGATGTCGTCAAGGTCGGGCTCATCGCCTCCTACACCGGCGCCTTCGCGACCTGGGGCAGCCAGTTCCAGCAGGCAGTCGAGGCCTATCGGGCGCTCCACGGCAACACCGTCAAGGGGCCGAACGGAGAGGAGATCGAGATCCAGTTCATCTACCGGGACACGGCGAGCCAGGGTCCCGACAAGGCCAAGC
>DASQCY010000206.1:0-6797 GCA_035634495.1 Allostellaceae bacterium | reverse complement strand
CGAGGCACGGGTGATCCCAGACGACAACGATGTGATCGTATCGACGGTCAACGAGGTGCGGGCTGCTTTCGATTATGTCTTCACGACCGGCGGGATCGGCCCGACCCATGACGACATCACCGCGCGATCCGTCGCCGATGCCTTCGGGGTGGCGCTGATCGTGCACCCCGAAGCAAAGCGGCTGCTCGAGACCCACTACCCGCCCGCGCAGTTGAACGAGGCGCGTATGCGGATGGCAATGGTTCCCGAGGGCGCGGTATTACTCCCCAACCCGATTTCGCGCGCACCCGGGTTCCAGATCGGCAACGTCTTCGTGTTGCCCGGGGTACCGAGCATCATGCAGGGGATCTTCGAGCAGCTAAGGCACCGGCTCGTCGGAGGGACCAAGATGCTTAGCCGCAGCGTCAGCTGCCACCTCGGCGAGGGTACCCTGGCGAATGACCTGGGCGCGTTACAGGCGCGCTACCCCGATCTCGAGATCGGCTCCTACCCCTATTTTCGGCGCGGCGATTTCGGTGTGACCCTGGTGTTGCGTGGCACCGAGAAGGTACGGCTTGCCGCCGCGGTCGAAGAGCTCAACACGCTGATCCGCACTCTCGGCGGTGACCCACAGGAGGGATTGAGCGAGGCCTAACAAGGACCCTCCTCGCACCAGGCAGAGAGCGGCCCGTCCGGGTTGGCGCTTTTCCCGCCGCGGCGCCGGTTGTAGGCTAGCCTCCCGCGCGTTGCGCCGCTGAGCAGCGCACAAAACAACAGCACAAGCCGGCGCCTCCTCCATCATGGATATCTACCTGCCGATCGCCGAAGTGTCGATCGACGTCTTTATCCTGCTCGGACTTGGCGGAGCGGTCGGTTTTCTCACAGGCGTTTTCGGGGTGGGCGGCGGCTTCCTTCTCACCCCGCTCCTGATCTTCATCGGCATCCCGCCGACCGTCGCCGTCGCCTCGTCGGCCAACCAGCTAGTAGGGGCTTCGGTCTCGGGCGTGCTGGTGCATTGGCGTCGCGGCAACGTCGACTTCAAGATGGGGTATGTGTTGCTGGTCGGCGGTCTCGCCGGCTCCGTTTTCGGTGTATGGATCTTCACTTTACTTAAACAGCTTGGACAGATCGAGCTTGCCATCTCTCTCTGCTATGTAGTCCTGCTCGGCACGCTCGGCTCACTGATGATGGTCGAGAGCATTTACACCCAATTGCGACTGCATCGGCCAGGAGTGCGGCGACGCAAGCTGCATCAGCACAATTGGATGCACGGGTTGCCGCTGAAGGCGCGTTTCCGCCGGTCGAAGCTTTACATCAGCGCGCTATTGCCCATCGGATTGGGTTTTGTGGTCGGCGTGTTCAGCGCAATTCTCGGCATCGGCGGCGGCTTCATCATGGTGCCGGCGATGATTTACATGCTCGGCATGCCAACCGCCGTAGTGCCGGGGACCTCGCTGCTGCAGATCATCTTCGTTGCGGCAAATGTGACCCTGCTTCAAGCCTATACCAACCGCACGGTCGACGCCGTGCTTGCCCTCGTGCTGCTGGTCGGCGGTGTGATAGGCGCCCGGATCGGCAGCCGTTTCGGAACGCGGCTGCGCGGCGATCAACTTCGCCTCTTGCTCGCTCTGCTGGTGCTTGCGGTCGCCGCAAAGCTTGCCTTCGACCTGACTGTGCGCCCCTCGGATCCGTACTCCATCGCTTGGGAGAAGACATGAGCCGATGCTCGGCGATAATGTATCCCGCATCGGATCGCACCTGCGCTCGCCCGAGCAGGCTGGCGGACCGGACCTCTAGCTGGCACTTCCAATTGATGGCCCTAATATTGTTTTGGGCCGCGCCGGCGCGCGCCGAAGCCCTAGTCGCCGATCTCACCAACCACCTGATCGCGATCACGACCGGCTTTACCGGCGCCTCGGTTGTGTTGTTTGGTGCAATTGATGGCCCGGGCGACGTCGCGGTCGTTGTCCGGGGCCCGGACCGCGAGATGGCGGTTCGGCGTAAGAGCCGTATTGCGGGCATATGGGTGAATTCTCAAGAGGTGATATTCGCCAATGTCCCGAGTTTTTATTTCGTCGCTGCGAGCCGGCCGCTCGAAGAGATCGTATCGCCAGCTACTGCTGCGTTCTATCGGCTCGGCGTTACGAACCTGGAAATGAAGCCTGAGGGAATGACGCCGCCGCAGGTCGCCGAAGAGTTCATCACAGCGCTCGTCCGGACGCAGCAGCGCGCAAGACTGTTTCCAAATTCTGTAAGCAAGGTTAGCTTCATCGGCGAACGGTTGTTTCGCACGACGATTGAGTTCCCCTCAAACGTGCCGACCGGAACGTATCTCGTGCAGGTCTTCCTCGTCCGCGCCAAAGACGTCGTCGGTGGCCAGACGACCCCGCTTGTTGTCTCGAAGGTGGGCATCGACGCCGATGTTTTCGGCTTTGCTGGTCGGCAGCCTGCGGTCTATGGAGCAATCGCGGTGGTGATCGCGATGGTGGCAGGATGGCTGGCGAGCCTACCGTTTAGAAGCGCCTGACCCCTGAACGGATCGGTGGAGGGATGGCCCGATGGAAGGACCCACAAAACCGCGCGTCTTTCTCGTGGTGGTTGACGAATCCAACGAACTTCAGGCTGCTCTCCACTACGCCGCGCGCCGCGCCGCGCATACCGGCGGCCGGATTGCGCTTCTTCGTGTAATCGAGCCGTCAGAGCTGCAGCATTGGATTTCGATCGAGAATCTCGCCCGCGAGGAACGCCGTGAGGAAGCCGAACAGCTGATGCAACGTCTCTGCGAGGAAATCGCCCCGATCGCCGGAACGATACCGATCGTCTATATCCGCGAAGGTCACCCTCGCGACCAGTTGCTCGCGTTGATTGCCGAGGAGCCGAGTATCTCGATACTCGTGCTCGCAGCTGGAACCGGACCAGAAGGACCGGGGCCGCTGATCACTTATCTGACCGGTAAGCCCGCCGCCCGCCTTCGTATTCCGATCACGATCGTCCCTGGCGGCCTCACTCTAGAGCAACTCGACGCCGTCAGCTGAGGCGGCTTGGTGCTTTTGATTTTACCCAACCCTCCGGTCATAACGGATCGCCGGCCTGCCGAGGGTTGATTCGCCGCGTCAAACCCCCATGCTAAAGGCGCGCAGTTTCATTTCGCTTTGGGAGCCATCGATGTTCATCCAGACCGAGCAGACCCCGAATCCGGCGACCCTAAAGTTCCTGCCTGGTCGCATGGTCATGGCTTCGGGCACGGCAAACTTTACGGAACCGGAGGTGGCATCGCGGATGTCGCCGCTGGCGGAACGGTTGTTTGCCCTGCCGCAGGTCACGGGCGTCTTCCTCGGCGCGGACTTTATTACCGTGACGAAGGACCCCGAGGGCGATTGGTATCAGCTGAAGCCGGTGATTCTGGCGGTCATCATGGAGCACTTCACCGCGGGGCGACCGGTGATGTTCGTAGGAGCCGCCGATAGTGCGGTTATGGAAGCGCAGCAAGAAGACGAGGATGAAGTCGTTTCCCAAATTAAGGAGCTCCTCGAGACGCGCGTGCGTCCAGCGGTCGCGCAAGACGGCGGAGATATCATCTTTCACGACTACGAGGACGGCGTGGTTTATCTCCATATGCAGGGTTCATGTTCGGGGTGCCCAAGCTCGACCGCAACATTGAAGGCCGGAATCGAAAACATGCTTCGGCACTACATCCCCGAGGTAGTAGAGGTGCGGGCGGTCTGAAAGGAGCTTTTTGGCATCCGGCTACGTCAGCATCACGCCGCGAGCGCGCCGCCTAGCGGGTCTCGCTGAGTTCCGGCAGGGTAGAAGAGGGGGTACCGCTCCTGCGAGGAGCGATGAGGTGCGTAACCCAGACCGCACAATGGCACTCAACACCCAAAGTATAACGTCGGCATTAAAGGAACCGACTGTGCTCGCGCTCGATTCGGCCGGATCGGGCTGCTCGGTTGTAGTTTCGACAGGTGAAACCGTGCTCGCTGCCGAGCGGTGCACGACTGCGCACGGCCAAGCCGAGAGGCTGCTCGTAATGGTCGATGCCGTGATGCGCAAGTCAGGGTTGTCGAGGTCGGCGCTAGACATCGTAGGAGCGACGGTCGGACCCGGTAGTTTCACCGGGATTCGCGTTGGACTTGCAGCCGTGCGCGGAATCGCCCTCGCTACCGGCGCGCGATCGGTCGGTGTGACCGGCTTCGAAGCTGTGGCCGCCGGTCTAGCCCCACGGGCTGACGAGCGGGAGAGCGGTTTTCTCCTCGTGGCTCTCGAAAGCCGCCGGGAGGACCTTTACGTACAGCTCTTAGATTATGCTCATCGCCCGCTCGGTGGGCCGACGGCAGCAAGCCCGGCTGCGCTTGCCAAAGCGCTGAGCGACCTCATCGGCGAGGCACCGCTCCTCGTCGCCGGCGATGCGGCACAACGCGCCGCAGATATGCTTTTGCCTCGCTCCGATATGATCATCGTTGAAGAATCAGCGCCTGACGCAGCCAGCGTCTTGCGAGCGGTGCTCCGGCGCGCGCGCGAGAGCGAAAATCTTCCAAAGCCATTGCCGCTGTACCTGCGCCCCCCAGACGTCACCGTTTCGACGGCACACCAAGGGCCCGGTCGGTGAACCGGCGTCTTCAGCCGCTGCCCAAAGTTTTGGCTGGCCCGCTATCGATGTTGCACTGCGCTTGCTTCCCAGAAGATCCATGGAATTCATCTGCTATCGCCGAAGTAATGAACTTGACGGGATTTTTCGGCCGAATCGCTTGGTTAGATGAGATGCCCGCCGGATTTGTATTGGCTCTCGACCTCCGCAAGGAGTGCGAGATCCTATCGCTAGGCGTATTGCCTGAACGGAGGCGAGAGGGAATCGGTTCGACGCTCTTGGATTCCGTATGCTCCGAGGGACGTGTGCGCGGCGCCGAATGCATCGTTCTTGAAGTAGCGGTGGACAACAGCCCCGCGCTTGCCCTCTATACCGGCCGAGGCTTTACGCCGGTCGGCCATCGACGAAATTACTACCAGCAGGCGAGTCGTCGCGTTGACGCCCTTGTCCTACAGCTGACTCTCGCCAACATAATGATTTAGCCATAAGCTTGGGAAGGTTTGCCCTTTCCTCTTGTCTTGAAGGCAACCGCGACCGACTGTTCTTGCGGTCGCGCAGACGATTTGAAGAAATCGGACATTGACCGGATTGCCCCGTCGCGGATTGTTAATTATATTTAGAGATCAAACTCACGGTGGGATCCTCAAAATGAACAACCCCGACCAGAGCAACGAGTTGCTGACGCTGACGACCGAGATCGTTGCCGCACACGTTTCCAACAATACGGTATCGGTGGGAGATCTGCCACAGCTGATCAACCAAGTATATAATTCGCTGGCGAATATCGGGAGTGCGCCACCGCCCCCCGCGGAACGCCCGCAGCCGGCGGTGCCGGTCAAAAAGTCCGTCTTCCCGGACTTCATCGTCTGTTTGGAGGATGGGAAGAAGCTCAAAATGTTGAAACGGCATCTGAAGACCGCCTACAACATGACGCCTGAGGCTTATCGGGAGCGTTGGGGTTTGACACCCGACTATCCGATGGTCGCCCCCAACTATGCGCGCCAGCGCAGCCGTCTTGCGAAAGAAATCGGTCTCGGAACCCGGGCGCGGCGGCCCCGAGCCTGATCCACGCGGCCGCCGTGCGAGGGCCGCCACGCGGCCGGTGCGCTGCCGCCCTCGGCCGGACGGCTATCGTTCAGGACATAGGCTCGTCCACCTCAGGTGCTATATATTATAGCCATGCCACGGTGGAGATGTGATGATCTCGCGGCTGGAGCAGCTCTGCCTTGACAAGGGTTTGAAGATGACGGAACAGCGCCGGGTTATCGCTCGCGTGTTGTCAGAGTCTGTCGATCACCCCGACGTCGAGCAGGTCTACCGTCGAGCCACCGCGATCGATCCGCGCATCAGTATCGCTACAGTGTATCGGACTGTGCGGTTGTTTGAAGAGGCGAGTATTCTGGCTCGACACGATTTCGGCGATGGGCGCTCCCGCTACGAGGAAATGCCGAGCGCTCACCACGACCATTTGATCGACTTGCAATCCGGTCGGGTGATCGAATTCCGCAACGAAGAGATCGAACGACTGCAGCAGATCGTTGCCGATGAGCTCGGCTACGAACTTGTCGGCCATCGGCTTGAACTCTACGCGGTGCCGCGCAACGTCAAACCGCGAACCGGCACGGAATGATTTACAGGCGTGGTCGGAGGCAGGCTCCGCCGGTGCAAACGATGTCGACGTGTTTGGCGACACACCGCTGGGGCCACCCCGAAAGCCACCGGAGGCGCCCGGCGTGATCAACGGCACTTTAGTCGAGAGGCCGGCCCAACCGATCGAAGGCACGCCCCTCATCGAAGGCGCCAGCGCACATGCTCAAGACCGCATCGTCGACATCCGATCCGGCCCGTTGCAGGTCCGGCTGGCGGAGACGGCTGCAGACATCGACGCAGTGCAGGCGCTGCGTTACCGGATATTCTATGAAAGCCTGGGGGCGCGGCCACTGCCCGAGATGTTGCTTCGACGGCGCGATTTCGATCGCTTTGATAACGACTGCGATCACCTGCTCGTCCTCGACCGCGGAATTGGTAGGGGTAGCAACCCAGTCGTAGGAACCTACCGGCTGCTTCGGCGGGATGCGGCACGGCGCCTTGGCGGCTTCTACTCTGCCGACGAATACGACATCGCGCCGCTTGTCGCCCATGAGGGGGAAATCCTCGAGCTCGGCCGTTCCTGTGTCGATGCTGCTTATCGCCAACGGCCGGCCATGCACCTGCTCTGGAACGGGATCGC
>DASQCY010000205.1:0-17690 GCA_035634495.1 Allostellaceae bacterium | reverse complement strand
GCGACCTACCCCTGACGCGCGAGCGGGTGATGGCGGCGCTGCTCAGAGCGTAACGCGGCTTACTTCGACCGCGGTGTCGTTGAAGCAAGCGCCCTCGGCGAGGTCGGCCTTCAGATCGGCGGAGACGAGCGCCGAAATCGTCTGGCCAGTCGGGCTCGTCATCAGCCATGCACCCTTCTCGCTAGCGACGACACCCGGGCGCACGGCGTCGGTCACGATGAGGCGCAGAATGACCTCGCCGCGTTCGTTCCGCACGCGCACCTGATTACCCGGCCCGAGGTTGCGCAGCGCTGCGTCCTTGGGATTCATCAACAGCGGCGGTACCGCGCGAGAGACGGCGAGATCGCCGAGCGTCGAGGAAATGCGCTTGTCCGAGGCCGGGGAGATGAGCATCAGCGGAACCCCCGCGCTACCCTCCACCGCATGCGGGGTAGGGTCGTGCGGGGGGCGCCATGCCGGCAGCGCGGCCGCGGCGCCCCATCGCTCGGCCAACGCCTCTGATCTGAGCTCGATCTTGCCTGACGGTGTCGCGGGAAAGACATTGTCGAGCAAGGAAAGAGGCTTTCCGTCCGGCCCCACCATTTGCACGGCCCGGCGGGTCGCGATCTCGCTCGGCCGGATGCCGCCTAGTCGCGGATCGGCCCCATCGATCGCATCGTCCATCAATTCCGCATCGGTAGCCTCGAAGCACGGCTCGGTGAAGCCGAAGCGCGCAGCGAGGCGGCGGAAGATCTCCGTGTTCGGCAATGACTCGCCGAGCGGGGGGATCACCGGCTCGGCGCGCTGCAGCCAGTGATGACCGTAGGAAGCATAAAGCTCGGCGTATTCGAAATGGGTTGCCGCCGGCAACACCACGTCGCAATGGACCATGCTCTCCGTCATCGTCAGCTCTATGCCGACGGTAAACACGTCGTCGCGGGCAAGCCCGCGGCGCATGCGGTTCTGGTCGGGGTGCACGACGATCGGATTGTGATTGTAGATGAACAACGCGCGCAAAGGCGGGTCGATATCGTCTTCGGCGAGATGCCGGCCGATATTGTTGATGTTGAGGGTGCGGGTTCCGGCGGGGAGCAGATCCGGCCGCTGCAGCCGGGCCGGGGTCTTCGGAAAGGCGTTGCCGGCGGCGAGCACGATGCCATTGCCCTTACCGAGCTTGCCGAGCAGTGCCGGCAACGCGATCGCGGCGCGGACCCCGCTGCCGCCATTGCGCCCGCGTTCGAGCCCATTGCCCGGCGCCAGGACGAGTGGTTCGGCCTCGGCGAGCCAATCTGCGAAGGTCAGGATCTGGCTCTCCTCCAATCCGCAAACGGCAGCCGCCCGCGCCGCGGGCCATTCCCGGGCTCGCGCCATGAACTCCTCGGCGCCCAGGATTTGGGCAGCAATGAAGGCGTCATCCAGCGACCCCGACCGCTCCAGCTCGGCGGCGAGGGACCAGGCGAGCAGGACATCGGTGCCAGGCAGCAGTTGAAGATGCAGATCCGCCTGCTCGGCGATTTTCGTGCGCAACGGGTCGACGACGACCAGCCTGCCGCCCGCCCGCTTTGCCCGGCGAATGCCCCGGACGAGGTGTAGATTGGTAGCGGTCGCGTTGTTGCCCCAGACGACGTTGAGCTTTGCGTGCTCAGCGAATTCGGGCGGGCATCCAGGGACGGCGCCGTAGGTCCCCGCCCAGGCCTCGCTGCGCACCCCACCGCACAACGCGCGCCGGTAGAGCTGTGTGGCGCCGAGCCGGTGGAAGAAACGCAGGGACATGCTGTCCCCGGCGAGAAAGCCATGCGGGCCGGCATAGTTCAACGGCATCACCGCCTGCGGTCCCCACCGGTCGATAACGGCGCCGACCCGCTCGAAGATCTCGCCCAGTGCGGCGTCCCACGAGATGCGCGCGAATCGTCCGGAACCCTTGGGCCCGGTGCGGCGCAGCGGATGGAGCACGCGTTGCGGTCCGTGCACGAAGTCGCCCGTATAGCGGGCGACTTTGTTGCAGATTACGCCGCCTGTGTAGGGTACGGCATTGGAGCCGCGTACTCTAACGATCTGACCTTGATCGACGCCGACACTCAAGCTGCAGGTGTCCGGGCAGTCGAAGGTGCACACACTCGCGCGCTCGTCGAGTGCCATCGAGGATCCTCCTTCGTGCGACCGCGACATACATGGGATAGGCTACCAGCAGCGCAACCTCCATCATTCTTGCGCAGGACAACGATCGACGACCCGCTAGAGGAGCCGTGTTGTTACGGCGGTCGGACCTCGCATCCATTCGGGCCGGCGGAGCAGCCATCAGGTAAGCGATCGTTGACCCGCGCCGACCCGGCCCGCAGCAGCGGCTCGGCATCGGCCTCCGGCATGTCGACCGTGCTGTCGGCCGCGACCGAAAGTAGCCTAGAACCGACTTGATGAAGAAGAGTTGCCGCCTATGCACCGCCGTGATGCGCGTGATTGTCAAGCGATTGGAGGTAGACCTCATAGTCCCTGATATAATCCTCCGGATCATAATAAGCCGAAGCGAACACGAGCAATATCGCATCCGATGAAAACTTATAAAGAGTAGTCCAAATCATCGCGGGTACGTAAGCGCCGAAATCAGGGCTGTCAAGCGGGATTTCTTCTCGATTTCGACGGTCGTCGACGACCATCGCGCAGGATCCTCTTAAACAAACAAGGAATTGTTCACAATGACGATGGGCGTGTTCCCCGCGAACATGAGCTCCCGGAACATCGAATATTGTGAAGAAGCGGGCAGGCACGAACGGTAGCTCCCGCCTAAACTCTCCAACCAAAAGGTTGCCCCGCATATCGTCTACTCTCTTCAGCCGGTGCAATGCGACACCTTGCACCGTGGTTTGAGCGGAGCTCGGGAATGCATCCCCCGGCGGTGGGACCGTGCGATAGGTGAAACCGCCTCTCTTCGTATCGACGTAGCCGACGACACGTGCCGGATTCCCGGTCACAATGGCGTTCGGTTGAACACTGCTCGTGACGACCGCCCCGGCACCGATCATCGCATTATGAGCTATCGTCAGCCCCGGAAGGATCGTCGCTCCCGCGCCAATAGAGGCATTTCGGCAGATCGTCGTGATCGGATAGGTCGGTTGATGGTGTTTGCTCCGAGGGAAATGGTCATTCGCGAATGTTGCATTTGGTCCAATAAAGACATCGTCTTCGACGATCAACCCGTTGCACAATTGGGCGCCGGATTTCACCGTGACGCGGTCACCGAGGACCACCTGTTCTTCAATGAATACATGATCGCAGATATTGCAGTCGCGACCGATAACGGCGCCGCTGAGGATATGGGCAAACGCCCAGATCCGCGTACCTGGTCCCACCTTGGCTGCTTCGCAGAGGCCCTTCGGATGAACAAAATAGCTCATGGTGATCTCCCGAAGCTTTTTGCCGTGAGAACGATAAATTGCGGGCGGGCTTTGGTGGTCTCACAGCTCTGCACGGCCGGTGGTTAGCCTCCGATATCCGCCAAGCCCATCGCCCAGCACGCGAATCCCGCCTCGAATTGAGCGCTGTTCCAGAAATCGTTGAATGTCCGCACGTGTCGAACGTACCGCATTACGCACGAATAACCAATCACTCACCAGCGGCCGCTGAAACATTCCGTTTATCTGCCGCCGACGCCGAAATCGACTTCTCTGCTATCGACCATGAGATCGACTTCGGGTGAACTTCGATCGCCCGAGTTCTCCAAAAGCTACGCCTTCATCAAATCCCGTCTCTGGCGAACAGCATTATCCCGGTGGGGCTCGGCACCAGCTTGCTCTATCCAGAAAGGCTTGATGCTCATCTGGAGATCGATATTCCGCGAAGCACGCTCTATTGTTTTCAATACCATAATGGATTACCTCCCACTGCGAGGATTGCTCGATTTCCTGGAGCGGGTTGGGCTAATGATGGAGCGCGCGATCGTCTGGGCATAGTCCAACAGGTCGCCAAAATCTGCTCACTGACAGTGGTGTTCTGTGGATTAAGCAGGACGAGCGAGGGCGAACCAACCTAACTGAAGAACCGGCGGGTCTCGGCGATTACGCGCTCGACGGCTTCGTCAGAGAGCTGCGGATACATCGGCAAACTGAGGATCTGTGGAGCGGCACGCTCGGTCACACCCAGTCCCGAGGGTGCGGCGGTGAGGCGGCCGTGATAAGCCGGCTGGCGATGGACCGGAGCGGGGTAGTGGATTCCGGTGCCAATCCCGCTGGCGCGCAGCCAATCACGCAACAGATCGCGCTTGTCGAGACGGATCACGTACTGATGAAAGACATGGGTGGCGTCCAGGGAGCGGACCGGAAGCCCGAGAGGCAGGTCCGCCAGACCGGAATCGTAACGGCCCGCGATCGCCTGCCGTCGTGTGTTGTCCGCGGGGAGCCTACCGAGCTTTACACCAAGGATTGCCGCTTGAATCGCGTCGAGGCGTGAGTTGATACCGATCCGAGCACTGATAAAGCGCTCGCGCCAGCCATACTCGCGAATTTCACGAGACGCAGTGGCGAGAGAGAGGTCGTTGGTTACGACCATACCGCCATCCCCGAGTGCACCCAGATTCTTCGTCGGGTAGAAGCTGAAGCAGGCAATGTCGCCGAACGAGCCCACCGATCTCCCGCGCGATAGCGCGCCGTGGCTCTGCGCGCAATCCTCGATCAAACGGAGGCCGTGCCTACGGGCGATGTCGGAAAGAGCAGACAAGTCGGCAGGCTGGCCATAGAGATGCACCGGCAGCACCGCTGCAGGCCGACCCGGCGGTGGCACCCGCAGCGCCCGCGATAGCTCGTGCGGCGCCATCGTATACGTACCAGGCTCAACGTCGATCAGCACTGCGATCGCACCGGCGCGTTCGATGGCCGCAATGGTTGCTACCGCAGTGTGAGAGACGGTAAAGACTAAATCGCCGCTGCCGATCCCGCAGGCGCGCAAGGCCAGCTCGATCGCATCCGTCCCATTGCCGACACCGATGGCGTGGGCAACCCCAACGAACGCTGCGAAAGCGGCCTCGAAGGCCTCGACCTCTCGGCCAAGGACGTAGAGGCCGCCCTCAAGAACCCGAGCGATAGCGGCATCGATTGCGGCTCGTTGCGCGAGATAGCCGGCGTGGGGATCGGTTTGCGGAATGGCATCGAGGAACTCTTTTGACACCCTGACGGTCTCCACTCATGCCTTCATTATGGAACTCCGGAAAATCCCGTCCGAGGCGGCCTGCACCATTGATCACCCCAGTCAAACGATTTCTGCATTGGTATCAAAACCAATAGATCTTTGGCAGAACGCCTAGTCTTATCTGCGGCCCTCCTTGGAGTCGCCGATCGAGGGTTGAACGGCATTAGCGATCGCTATCCCTGTATAACGCTCCTGGGCAAGACGCCGCGAACTCTTAAATGTAAGGAGTGCACAGAGGACCACCGGTCTAATGCAAAGCATCCACCAGCCAGGAAAAGATCTTCAGTATAAAGCCCGCGAAGCCACTCATTCGCTCACTGAAAGCGAAATAGCAAATCATTGATAGGATGGCAAGAAAGATCGCAGTATCCCGCAGGCCCGGGTCCGCTATCTCAATCCAGAAGATCGAGGCCTGCCTGGTCGCAACGACTTATAGGCGCGGGGCGCGCTTGACGTCCTCGGCGTTGAGGCCGTAGCGCCATAAGCGATATCAGTCTCGCCGGCCTCCGGGTCACCGCGTGCCCGGTGACTCCGGGGACGCTCCGCATCACTAGGTCACGCGTCGCCAAATGCGGAGATCGGCCTCCGCGCCCGCTTGCTGCTGACGAATTTGTCAGGGCCGGCACCGATCGGCTGCTTCTTGGAGGGATCGTCGCCGACCTGCGTCAGAGCTTCCTGGTACGATGATCCCGGCGGCCGGTGCCGTAGCGCGGCCGTCTTCGACCCCAACGCTCAGGCTGGAGGTGTCGGAGCAATCGAAGGTCCAGACGCTCGGCCATTTCTCGAAGGACATAAAAATCCCTTCGAAATTAATAGCCGCGTTCCCAATCGATCACATTGCGCAACGGTCTCCCAGCGAGATAGGCGCGCAGATTGTCACAGAAGAGGTCGATGGCGCCGTGCCGGTCTTCGTCACTGGCGCCCGAGACATGCGGCGTGATCAGCACCCTGGGGTTAGACCAGAGCCGCGGTGGCGGTAAGTGCTCGAATTCGCCCACATAGACATCGAGTGCCGCGCCGCGCAGGTGCCCCCGTTCGAGCGCGTGGCCAAGCGCGTCCTCGTCGACGATTTCGCCGCGAGCGACATTGACGAGCACGCTGCCCGGCTTCATCAGGCCAAAGCGGTCGTTGTCGAAGAGACGGTTCGTCTCCGGCGTCCACTGGCAGCATACCACTACGAAATCGCTGGCCGGCAGGTAGCGGTGGAGATTCTCGGGCCCGCCGAGTTCGCTGAACCCAGGCGGCAACGGCTCGCCGAGTTTCGGGTGTCGACGCGTGCCGAAGACCCGCATGCCGAGTGACGCGCAGAGCCTGCCGACTTCGAGGCCGATGCCGCCAGCACCGACGACGCAGGCGGTCTTGCCTTCGATCAGAAGCGGCCGGTAGGCCCGGTGGTCGAAAGTGCTCGCGGCGCGATCGGCGGCCGTTTGGTGCAGGCTTTTGGCGAAATAGAGAATTCCTGCCACGGCATATTCCGCCATCGCCAGTGTGCTACCCACCCCGCGCGAGGTCGTGACCGTCACGTCGCTGCCCCAGAGATCGCCCCGGCGCAAATTGCTGGCGCCCGCGGGGCGCTGATGAAACCATTTCAACCGCGGCGCCCGCGCACGTAGATCGATCGGAAACGGCCAGCCGCCGAGGACGACTTCCGCCTCGGCGAGGAGGCGATCACGTTCCTTTCGGTTCCCTGAGCCGGTAGCGCCAGGCCGCAGGTAGCGCGCGGCAGTGTAGGCGGGCCAAGTTTCGCGATATTCGCCGTCGAACCAGCCGCCGGCGTCGGTCAAGCGGATCGCCGGACCGACCGCCTCGATCTTGGCCCGATCCGGGGTGCTGAGGCGCTGAATGTTCAGAACCTTGATCGTTTGCATGGAGTGCTTGCTCGGATGCCATTCACAGAGGAAGCGGCAACCATAGAGCCTCGCTATGACGTTTGCCATCCGCGAGCCGGCGGGCGTAGGACGAACTGCCACTTGACAAACGCCGTTGTCTTTTATATTTGACCGTATAGTTATTTAATCGATCGGTGTAATACATGGGCACTGGCCGGCGTATCCGTGGTCGGCCGGCGCGAGGATTTGGCGGGGTCCGTTGGGAGGTTCGGCTGGGATGGCGGTCTCAGCACCTCCTGGTGTTCGGATCCGCAGGAGGACCTGGTCGGCCTCCTGATGACCCAACGCGCCTGGACGTCGCCAAATCCTCCTGACGTGTGCCGCGATTTCTGGACCTGGCCTACCAAGCGATCGACGACTGAAGCCCCCGATCAATCAGCAGCCAAAGGAGTGCGCAATGCAATTGAATCCTTATTTGACGTTCAACGGCCAGTGCGAAGCAGCGATCAAATTCTATGCGAAGGTACTTGGCGGCAAGATCGAAGCAATGATGACCTACGGCGGCTCGCCGATGGCCGAGCAAACACGCTCGGAATGGCGCAACAAGAGGGCCTCCGACGCTCCCCCCGACCGCTACGAAGGGATGAAGGGCATCATGGTGACGCTCGGCATAGACGATCCGGCTGAGGCCGAGCGTATATTCCACGTACTCTCAGAAAACGGGACAGTGCAGATGCCGATTCAGGAGACCTTTTGGGCTCGTCGATTCGGCATGCTCGTCGATCAATTTGGAACGCCGTGGATGGTCAACTGCGAGAAAGCTGCCTAGCCCCTGCGTAGCCGCGCCGGATCGAAAGGAGCCGCCCGACCCGGATCGAAGGGCGACAAATCGACCGAGTGCGCGGCACCGTCGGCGACCAGCTCGGCCATCGCCTCGCCGGTCGCCGGTGCGTTGAGAATGCCCCAGACGCTGTGGCCGGTGGCGACATAAGCCCCCTCGACACCCGGTATCCGGCCGATCAGCGGCATACCGTCGCGAGTGATTGGCCGATAGCAGGCCTGGCGCGAAAGAATCTTTGCCGAGGCGAGCGCCGGCGCCATCGCGCTGCACATCCGCTCCAGCCGCTCGATCGCACCTGCATCGGGGCTCACTGCGGCCGGGTCCACCGGCAACGGGCTCTCGCTCGATATCGCGCAGACATAGGTGGTGCCGTCGGAGCGCGGGAATAGTTCGGGTGTTTGCACGGCACCGGCCGCCTCTCGGACTTCGAGAAAGAGAGCCTCGGGGGGCACCCTCGTCCCGGTATCGAAGACCAGGCTGTGTCCCTTGAGGCCAAACACCGCGGGCAATGGCAGCCACGCTGCGGCGAGGATCGACCACGGGCCCATCGCAATGACGACGGCATCGCCTTCGATCGTCGCGCCATCGACCTCGACACCAGCGACCCTGGGCCCACGGCGCACCACGCCGGTGACCCTCCCGAGTCGCCACCGGGCGCCCTGCGCTTGCGCCGCCTGCATCATTGCGGCGGTAAATTTTGCCGGGTGGACCTGGGCGGTGGTTTTGGTCGAGCCCAGATGCTGGTTTACGCTGACCCCGTTGGACAGCCAGTCGATCCCGTGGGCACTGCCTCGCGGCTGGAGGCCCATAGACCCGCCATAGGTGGTGAGCGGGCGATAGTTCCAGTCGTTCCCGATTTCTTCGACCAGGCGGGCATGCAGGGCAAAGCTGCGTCGGGCTAGCGGTTCTAACGGGGTACCGTCACACCAGTCGAGTGCCAGAAAACCGCCCGATTTGCCGGATGCCGCACAGGCGAGACCGGTGCGCTCAATGACGGTGGTCTCGACCCCGCGGCGACTCAAGAAATAGGCGATCGCGGCGCCGATCACCCCGCCGCCGCAAATCAGCACGCGCATTGACATGACCCGGTGTTTTGCCCGATTGGAGGATGATCCTCGATCCCGTTCTCGACAAGGAAAGCGATGTGAACCGGCCATTGCTCGTGATCGATGGCGACTCGTTTGCGCATCGCGCCTATCACGGCGTGCCGAAATCGATCCGGCGGCGCGGGAACAAGGGCGGTGGTGCCATTCTCGGCTTTGCGAATTTCCTGTTGCGGCTCCATGCGCAGGAAGCGCCGCGCGCGGTGCTGGTCGGCTGGGACACGCTCGACGCGCCGACCTATCGCCACCGGGCGCTCGCAACCTATCAGAGCGGCCGCCTCTTCGACGCCGAGCTGTTGGACCAGCTCGATATATTGCCACAGTTTGTCGCGGCGTGCGGGTTCGCTTATGCCAAGGCGCCAGGATATGAGGCGGACGACTTCCTCGCGGCCGCGGTGGCACATGAAGAGCGGCGCGGCGGCACGACGATCGTGGCGAGCGGCGACCGCGACGCGTTTCAGCTCGCCTCGGATCGAACGACAATCCTGCAGCCTGTCCGCGCCGGCGAGATGGCCCGCATCGGGCCTGCCGAGGTGCGCGAGCGCTATGGCGTCGAGCCCAAGCAGGTGCCCGACTTTATCGCCATCCGTGGCGATCCGTCGGACAAGATACCGGGTCTAACGGGTGTCGGCCCGAAGGGGGCGGCTAGCTTGCTGCGCCGCTACGGCTCGCTCGAGGCAGCACTGGCACAGGGGAGCTTCGCCGGCCAAGCGGAAAATCTGCGCCTCTACCGATCGATCGCGACGATGGATGCCTCTGCACCGCTCCCATTACTCGACGACCAGACGCCGACGTGGGACGCCGCAGCGATCCTGGCTCGGGAGTGGGAATTGAACCAGCTCGCCGATCGCCTCTCATCCATTGGTGGGAGGCGTTGAAGGCGAAGCAATCGCAGTCAAATATTTTATAGCATATGATCTAAAATCGCGCTATGCACCTGCCGCCGCGAGGACGGCTGGCCGAAGGACGATGGCGAGACCAAGGGAGTTTGACGAAGGCGAAGCGCTCGACGCGGCAATGGATTGCTTCTGGCGCGACGGCTATGAGGCTACCTCGGTGCGCGATCTCGCCGCCCGCATGGGCATCACCGGCGCCAGCCTCTACAACGCCTTCGGCGACAAGCGTTCGCTATTCGGCGAGGTGCTGCAGCGTTATGCCGAACGATCGATGCGCGAACGCATCGCGCGACTAGAGTCATCCCTACCGCCGAAGCAGGCGGTGCGCGCCTTTCTCAGCGAGATCGTCGAGCGCTCGGTCGACGGCGATCGGCGCGGCTGCCTGTTGGTGAATGCCGCGCTCGAAGTGGCGCCTCACGACCGGGAGCTCGGGGCAGCCGTGGCGGCGCGGCTCGGCGAGATCGAAGCCTTCTTCCGCCGCGCCATAACCGCAGGGCAGGCCGACGGCTCTGTGCCGCCCGGTCGTGACCCGACCGATCTCGCCCGATTGCTGCTCGGCGTCACACTCGGGCTGCGCGTGCTGGCCCGGTCGAAACCACAACGCGAGCTGCTCGAGGGAATGGTGCGACCCGCGCTCGCCCTGCTCGACTATCCTGAACCAACCTGATAACCGAGGAGAAATGCAGTGACGCGATTGACCGATCTGCCGCCTGCGCAGGCAAAACGCCTCGCCGAACTGGAATGCCCCGATTTCACGACGAGACCCTGGGTGACCGGAACGGCGCTGTCGCAGCGCCGGGTGGCGATCGTCTCCTCGGCCGGGCTTGTCGTTCGCGGCGAGGATCCGTTTCGCGGTCGCGACGCCGATTATCGGGTCATCCCTTCGACGACCCTACCGGAAGAGCTGCTCGTCAGCCATATCTCGATCAATTTCGATCGCACCGGGTTTCAGGAGGACTGGAACGTCGTCTTTCCGCTCGACCGGTTGCAGGAGCTGGCAGCCGAAGGCGCGATCGGCTCGGTGGCGCAGACCCATTATTCGTTTATGGGGGCCACCGACCCGGTGCAGATGGAGCCGCATGCACGCGAGGTCGCCGGCCTACTAAAAGGCGACCAAGTCGACGCCGTTATCCTTCCCCCCGTTTGACCGCTGTGCACGCGCGCCGTGAGCGCGCTTGGGCATTATCTCGAGGAAGAGGGGTTGGCAACCGTCGCGATCAGTTTGATCCGGCCGCAGACCGAGAACACCAAGCCGCCGCGCGCGCTCTGGGTACCGTTCGAGTTGGGCCGGCCGTTCGGCCCGCCGAGCGCTGCGGCATTCCAAAAGCGCGTCGTTCTCGCCGCGTTGCGCATGCTTGAAGGCGCCGAGGGGCCGATCATCATCAAGGACTTCCCGGTTGACGATCCCCGCGCGACACAAGATCCGACCTGGCGGCCGCCGTTCACCCCCGCGGCGGTTTCCGACTCGCTCGCTGCGCGACTGGAAGCGGAGATCCTGCGGTTGCAGGGTGCGCATGAGCGTTGGGTGGCGCAACATCGCCGCACGACGGTCGGGCTGAGCGGATTGCCGATCGGCGACTGTGCCCGGTATGTCGCCGATTGGCTCCGCGGCAAGACGCCGCCCAGCCCCCGAGAGGGGTTCTCGGCTCCGCTGATCCTGCGGTTTGCGGTCGACGATGTGAAGGCCTATTGCCTGGAAGCGGCAGCCGCCGGCGCCGCCACTCCGTCGAGCCGGCAGCTCGGCGACTGGTTTTGGAACGAGAGCGCAACGGGTTCTGCGATCCATGTCCTGCGCGAGGTGCTGCAAGCGAGTGACGACGACCGGCTCAAGCTGATCGTCGCCAATTTCATGGTGCCGGCAACGCGCGTTCGCAGCACGGGCTAAAGGAGGCCGCGATGGACGGGCTCAACGTGGTGGCTTTTGATACCGGCGGCACGATCCTCGACTGGCACGGTGGTATCACTACCGCGCTCGCCGAGTGCGGCCGCCGGCGCGATGTCGGGCGGGATTGGCACGAGCTTGCCAATGAATATCGCATCCGCGCGCTGCGGCGTATGCTGGGCGCGGTCGATCCGCGCTTCAACATCGACGATGTCCATCGCGAGGTACTGGATGAGCTGCTCGGCGAGGCCGGCATCGCAGGGTTCTCGAACGCCGACCGCCAAGCGATTTCGGCCCACTGGCACGCGCTCGATGCCTGGCCCGATTTCGGGCCTGCGCTAGTGCGCCTGCGGCAGCGATATATCTGCGTCTCGTTCACGATTCTCAGCTTGGCGTTGGTCGTCGATGTATCGCGCCGCAACGCTATCGCTTGGGACGCGGTGATCACGTGCGAGATGCTCGGTGTCTACAAGCC
Organism: Allostellaceae bacterium; assembly: GCA_035634495.1. Classification (GTDB taxonomy): domain Bacteria; phylum Pseudomonadota; class Alphaproteobacteria; order ATCC43930; family CGMCC-115725; genus AP-15. The sequence goes on along the minus strand of DASQCY010000205.1, from coordinate 5,507 downwards.
GCGGCCGGAGGCCTACCGGCGCACCGCACAATTCCTACAGACCACACCGGGCGACATCCTGATGGTCGCATGCCACAATTTCGACCTCGATGCCGCCCGCGGCGAGGGCTACCGGACGGCTTTCGTCCGCCGCCCGGCCGAATGGGGACCATCCGGTCCCCCGGATCCGAACCCAAACCCGGCAACCGACTTGGTGGTGTCGGGATTCGCCGAGCTCGCGGATCGGCTCGGAACATGATGACGACCGCCCGGGCCCGCGCGGCGAGAGGATCATGACCATGTTGTTCGCTCCCGGGCACAAGGCGTGGCTACTCGCCATAGCGTTCGGTGTGGGGGCGGCGCCGATACCGGCGCGTGCTGACTACCCGGTGGCGCCCGATGTCGTGGTGTTCTGCGAGCCGACACTGCAGCACGCCATCGCTGATGTTGCCGCATTGTGGCGCAACGAGACCGGCGTCCCCGTGCGCATCTTCACCTCGCCGACATGGGCGCTGTTGCAACAAATCTCGCATCATGCCCGCGACGACGTCTTGATCGGCGAGGGCGACACGACGGCCGCCGATGCGACAGAGCAGCATCTGATCAAGGCCGAAACATTGCGGCGCTCATGGCGCAATCGGCTGATCGTCGCCGCGTTGCCGAAGGCCGGCTCGGGCAGTCTCGCCGGCCTCGCGGGCATGGAGCCAATCGCAATCGTCGATCCCCCGGTGGCCGTGGCTGGCGCCGAGGGGAAAAAGGCCTTGCAGTCGCTCGGCCTTTGGGACGTCGTGCAGGCCAACGCGGTCGGCGTCGTGGATACCGCGGACGCGGCCTTTCTGCTCGAACAAGGCAAGGTCCGGCTGGCGCTCGTCTACGCCACCGACGCCGCAGCCGACCCGTCTTTGGCCGTCACCGACCGCCTGCCCGATGCGAGCTACGGCCCGATCGTCTATTGGGTGGCAGAACCCCAGCATTCGCTCAGCCCGAACGCCGGCAAGTTCATCGCTTTTCTGCACCAAACCGATGCCCAGGAGCGATTGCACGCCGATGGGTTGGAGGTGTTGCCATGACCATCCGAGCTCCCATGCCTCCGGCGGGGTTGGCGGGTCGCGACGTTCAGCTGCATCCGCTGAGCCGACGCCTGATGCATTGGATCAACGCCCTTGCGATCCTCGTCATGATCGGGAGCGGCTGGCGCATCTACGATTACTATCCCGCGCTGTCGCTCAATTACGCCTTTCCATATTACCTGACCCTGGGTGGCGAGATGACCGTCGACGAGGCGATGAACAACGAGGACGGCCTGGCCAATGCGCTGTTGTGGCATTTCGGCGCGATGTGGGTGCTGGTGATCAATCTCCTTCTTTATCTCATTGTCGGCATCGTTTCCGGCCATTTCCGCCGCGACTTCTTACCGGTCAGCCCGCGCGCCGTCATGCGCGATTTTTTCGCCGCGTTGCGCTTTCGGCTCGATCATCGGCTGGGCCACTATAACGCGGTGCAGAAAGTCTTCTACTGGGGCGTGCTGGCCGCGATCCTCGTCACGATCCTGTCCGGTTTGAGCATCTGGAAGCCGGTGCAGCTGCAGTGGCTGACCGGGCTGTTTGGCGGCTACGAGTTCGCCCGGGTCGTGCATTTCTTCGGCATGGCGGCAATTGTTGCCTTCCTCTTCGTCCATATCGCGCTGAGCATTTTGGTGCCGAAGACTTTGGTGGCGATGGTCTTCGGCCGCGCCTCGTCGGCGTCGCATCGGCCGCAGGAGGCTGCGAATGACTGATCCGATCATCATGCGGAAACCGGTGATCGGCGGCATCGAACGCCGCCAGTTTTTGCGCCAGACGTTGAGCCTCGGGGCGCTGAGTTTGCTGACCGGATGTGACATTACCGACAACGATCAGGTGCAGAGCGTTCTCAGACTGATGTCGCGATGGAACGACCGCGCTCAGGCGTTTCTGTTCAGCGATCAGAGGCTGGCCCCCACCTTTGCGGAGAGCGAGGTCGTGCGTGACTTTCGCTACAACGCGTTCTTTCCCGTTGCGGACGTGCCGAAACTCTCCGCTGCCGATTATCGCCTGCAACTGTCCGGCCTCATCGCGAACAAGCACCCCTGGTCGGTCGAGCAGCTCCATGCGTTACCGCAGGAGAGCCAGATTACTCGGCATGTCTGCGTCGAGGGCTGGAGCATGATCGGCAAATGGGGCGGGCCGCGTCTCAGCGACTTCCTGCAGAGGGTCGGCGCCGACCTTTCAGCGAAATATGTCGGCTTCCAATGCGCCGACGGCTATTACGGCAGCATCGACATGCCGAGCGCCTTGCATCCGCAAACCATCATGGCCGTGAAATTCGCCGACGAAATCATCCCGGCAAAATACGGCTATCCGTTCAAGGTGCGGATCCCGACAAAGCTCGGCTTCAAGAACCCGAAATGGGTTACCACGATCTTCGTCACCAACCGCTTCCCCGGCGGGTTTTGGGAGGATCGCGGCTACAATTGGTTCAGCGGCTCTTGACGACGATTGCGGCGCAGCGTGAGGGAGGCTGCGCAATCGCGGTGATGGCCAAGGCGCCGCTCCCCGGCGCGGTAAAGACGCGGCTCGTCCCGCCCCTCCGATCCGACGACGCCGCGGCGCTCGGTGCAAGCTTTCTCCGCGATGTGACCGAAAACGTCGCACTCGCCGCGCAGGACGAGGCGATCCACGGCTACGTCGCCTACGCGCCGTCCGGCAGCGAGAGGCTGTTCGACGGCATGCTGGCATCGCGCACGCGCTTGGTGCTGGCCGATGGCGCGGGGATTTCGGCGCCGTGCGTCCAGGGCTTCGGGCGATGCCTGTTGCACGCAGCCGAGGCGCTGTTCGGCCGCGGCCACGACGCGGTGTGCCTACTCAATTCCGACAGCCCAACCTTGCCGACGAGGCTGATAGCGCGCGCCGCATCGGCGCTTGCCGCGCCGGATGACCGGGTCGTGCTCGGACCGGCCGACGACGGCGGCTACTATATCGTCGGGATAAAGGCGCCCCACGTCCACCTTTTCGAGGATATTGCGTGGAGCACGGCCACGGTCGCGGCACAGACAAGGCAGCGCGCGCACGCCCTTAATCTTCCGGTCACGGAACTCGATCCCTGGTATGATGTCGACGACGGGCCGGCATTGCGCCGGCTTCTTCGCGAATTGGAAAGGGGCTTGGGCGTCGGGGGGCTCGCGCCCTATCCGGCTCCGGCGACGGCGGCTTGCATCGAGCGGCTGATGCTGCGCGATCTGCTCGCCGCGGAGTGACACGAGGCGGAGCGGTTGATCTCGACGACGACGCCGGTCACCGCCCGCCGCAATCACTGTAAGGCATCATCGACGCGATAAATCCGCCATTGTCCCTCTTTCTGCTCGACCAGATGGAAATAGCGGCTGGCGGCAAACGGGTCTGAGTTCCAGGCGCCATCGCGGCTCGTCACGACGATGACGCGGCACCGGTACCTTGTCGCGAAGTCACGTACCTCCTCGGTGGTCCCGTGGCCGGCGAAGACGCGGTCGAATAATGTTTCGAGCCGATCGATCTCCGGCTTGGGCAACGGTACGAAGGCGCGGGCGAAGTTCCATCCGGCATAGCAGGAGCGGCGATCGGCAAAGAGTGCCCAGGAAATATTGATCGGCCAGCGCACGCTGTCGTCGAGAAACAGCGGGTTGTTGCCGACCCGCTCCTCTGGCGCCGCATGACGCCGGACTGCGGCCCACATCTCGGGGGTCTCGGCCAGGGCTGCGGCCGACTGCGCGCGTGTACCACTGGCGTTATCCCAGGCGATCTCGATGCCGCCCGGAATTCCCAGCGCGACGCACAAAAACGCTGCCGTCGCCCGAGCGCTTGCTGTCGCCATCCATCGGGCGATCCCGGCAGCGGCAAAGATCGTCAGCACGAGGATACCCGGGAGAACGCCTCGCCAGGCGAGGTCGTTGTTTGCGATCGTGCTGGCGAAGAGCCAGGGGATGCCAAAGCTCGCGCCGGCCAATGCGATAAATCCGGCGACCAGCAGCCGTTGCTCCGGAGGAGCCGATCGGTTGGCGAGCGCGCCGGCCATCGCCCCAGTCCCAGCGAAATAAATTGCCGGAAACTCGATGACGAGCAAAACGGACCAGTATGCCGGCAGATCGGCGATACGGCGAACGGTGTCGGGCACGAGGGGACCCAGCACCGCGAACGGGCGCAGAGCAATCCACGCGCCTAGCTGCCTCGCTGCGGTCGCAATGTATTCGTCGCGCAGAAACGGAGAGCAGAGCGCTAGTGCCAGAGCCGCCGCCGCCGCGGCCTGCGCGAGCAGAACGGCGCGCTGTCGGACATGGCCGGCGGCTCGTGGCAGCACGACCACGAACGGCAATGCCGCCGCGGCAAAGACGACGCCACCGACCCATGCGGAACTTTCAAAACCGGCAGCGACCACGACCGCCAGCAACGGCGCGAGCGGCCAGCTGCGCCTCCCCCCAAGGCGCGACAAGATCAGTACCGCGAAGACGACACAACTCGCCGACGCCAGATGCTGCGGCACCCAGCTCGCCTGGAAGATCCAGCCGCGCGGCCACGGCAATTGGAACAGCGCTCCGTAGAGAAAATCGTCCGAGAACAGGAGCTCTAGGAGCGGCCACAGCGACGCCGCAAGGCTCAGCAAAACAACGAGAGGGGCTGCGAGACGCTGCTCACCGAGCTGCACCGCCAGCCCCATCATCAGGGCGAGCGAAGCCAAGCCGGTGAACCAGGTGAGCGCGATATCGGCCTCCCAGCCGTTGGCTCCGACCAACGCGGCGAGGGCCGAAGCGCTGAAATGCCAGAGATAGTAATAAGCCAGCGCGCCGGCTTCGCCGAAGAACGGGTTTCCCGGCGGTAGGCCGAGCCGGACAATGTCGTCGACGATTGCGATCTTCGAATGGTCGAACAATGGCTCCGCAAGCACCAAGCCGCCCTCGTCGAGCTTGGGCCAGACACCGAGCGCCGGCAAAATCGCCAGCACTGCTGCCGCCGCAAACGCCCAAACCGGCACGGACGGCGCGTGTTCTAGCCGCGCTGGTCCGCGGAAGGAGGCGAGGACGCCGACGAGGACCGCGACACAACACAGTGCTGTCACATGGGCCCGCGAAAACCCTACTGCCCAGAGGATCGGCAATGCCAGGGCGCTGAACGCGGCCCATCCGAGAGCCGGTGCAAGTGCCCAGGCGCACCGCGGCTCGTCGACGAGGCTACGCGCCAACGGCAAACCGACGCAGAAGCAGATAGCGAGCGCCGCCAAGCCGCAGAGCAAGACGTTCAGAAAGGACGGCATTCCCAGAAGACAGTGATGAGAAAAAACAACTGGGGAGGGAATTGGAGGGGGGCTATGCGGTGCCGACGAGAGAACCGGGTATCCGGCAAGGGCTCGGGGAAGATTACTCCATCTTTATCCAGGTCAACTCGTGCTTGTTGTGAAACAGGTGGCGCAGCTGAGAGCCCGGAATGGCGGCGAAGCGCCGAGCCGCGTCGTGGTCCGTCGCGCCCTGGAACTTGACGGTG
>DASQCY010000204.1:0-1504 GCA_035634495.1 Allostellaceae bacterium | reverse complement strand
GGGACCGCCGCACCGGCGGGCGGCGACGACATCGAGTATCTGGTTGGCGGCCCGCAGGCTCGGCGACGCGCCGCCTGCCTCCAAGCGCCACCTCACCTCATCATACCCTTGGTGATGCGCGGCGCGAACCCGTTCGTCCCGAACGAGCTCGGCAAGCGAGGCAGCGGCGCGCTCGGGGGTACAATTCCGCCCGAGCAGTTCGCAAACGAGCGGCTTTCCAAGAAGGAGATTGATGAGATTGACGTGCCGTACTTTGAGGACACGGTCCAGCAGTGCCTCGGTCAGCGGGTTGAGACGATAGCCGATGACCATCGGCAATTTGGCCAAGGCCAGTTCGAGCGCGACCGAGCCCGACGCGGCAAGCGCCACGCAACTTGCAGCAAAGGCATCGTATTTCTCATCGGCTCGCTGCACTATGATCGGAGGTCCCGGCCAGTCGCGCACGGCCTTAGAGACCAGCGCCGCAACTGTCTCAACGGTCGGTACAACCACACGGAAGCGGCCGATCAGGCTCTCCAAGCGTTTCAGCGCCGCGCCGAAAATCGGCAACAAGCGGGCTACCTCGGCACTCCTGCTGCCCGGCAGCGTCGTGATTAACAGCTCATCCTCTCCGACCCCGTGTGTTTCCCGGAATCGGGCACCGTCACCCCGGTCGGCACCGCTTTCGAGCACCGGGTGGCCGACATAGCAGCATGACAGTCCGACCCGCTCGAAATAGGGCGGTTCAAACGGCAATAAGGTCATGAGATGGTCGTACCAGCGTGCCATGCGTCGGGCCCGCCCGGCGCGCCACGCCCAGACCATCGGGGCGACGTAATGAATAAGTGGCAAGGTCTCGCCGCAGCGGCGCAGTCTGTGCGCGACCCGCCAACTGAACCCCGAGCTGTCGATTGTCACGACGGCGTCGGGACGAAGCGCTCGGATCGCCGCCACAGTTTCGCTTACCCGCCGCAAGATAAGGGGCGCCCGCGGCAGCACTTCAGCAACTCCCATGACCGCGAGATCATCGAGCGGTACAAGACTATCGAGACCCTCGTCTTGCATGCGCTCGCCGCCAATACCGGCGATCCGGAGGGCTCCGCCAGTGCGCTGCCTCAGCGCCGCGATCAGCTTACCTCCGAGCGCGTCGCCGGACGGTTCACCGGTAACAAAAAAAATGAAGATCGGTTCCGTCGCAGTCACGATCTGCGGATGCCGACCACGAACAGCCCAGCCCGATCAGCTGTGCGGATAACTTCGTCCCGATCAAGTACGATCGTTGCCTCAGCCTCGATCGCGATCCCTAGCAATCCAGTTTCCGCCGCAAGCACGACGGTGCGATGCCCGATCGTCGGTCGATCGGCGCGACGCTCCTGACCTGGTTTTTCGACCTTGACCAGCACGCCGCCCGGCCCTTCGCGGCGGAGTGCCGCGCACCGCCGCAAGAGTTCGTCGGTCCCTTCTACGGCTTCGACGCCAAGGACGAGGCCCTGTTGAACGACGACTGCCTGGCCGATATCAAGGG
>DASQCY010000203.1:0-3599 GCA_035634495.1 Allostellaceae bacterium | reverse complement strand
GCCGCGCGCTCGATCTGTTGCAGGGCGTGCTCGGTGATCTCGATTACCGAAATCTCGACGAGCTGTCGGAATTCCGCGGGCGCAACACGACCACCGAGTTCCTGGCCGCCGAGATTCACCGCCGGTTGGCGCGGCGGGTTCGCGAGGGGGCGCTCGCGCCGACCGACGCCGCGGCGATCCACAGCCTCCGCGTGGTGCTGCGCGAGAACCCCGTCGCCTGGGCCGCCTATGACGCGCCACTCGGATGACGAAATCGTCTTTGTCGTACCGGGCCGCCTCGATCAACTGACCGGCGGATATCTGTTTGACCGGCGCATTGTCGAGGGCTTGCGGGCGCGCGGACGGACGGTGCGGGTCATCGAGCTGGGTCCGCAAGCCGACGGTGCGCCACTCGCCGCGCTTGCCGAGGATACCAAGACCGTCGTCGACGGCCTCGCGTTAGCCGACCACGCAAGGGTGATGGTCGCCCAGGCGCGCCGCCTGCGGCTGATTGCGTTCGTCCACGGACCACTGGCGCAGGAGACCGGGCTAGCGCCGGCCGCCGCGAAATGGGCCGTCGAACTCGAGGCGGGGCTGCTCTCGCGGGTTCGCGGCGTCCTCTGTCCGAGCCGCAGAACGGCCGCCGCTGTCGAGAGCTATGGCATCTCACATGAACGGATCGCGGTGGTCCCGCCCGGCACGGCAAAGCCGGCCAGCCCACCGGGGCCACGGCGCTCCTCCGTGCGAGCGCTGCTCTGTGTAGCGAACCTCGTTCCGCGCAAAGGCCACGAGCTGCTGGTCGAGGCGCTGGCCCGGATTCGCGATCTCGACTGGCGCCTCAGCTGCGTTGGATCGCTCCAGCGCGACCCGGCAACGGCGAGGGCCGTCCGGCGTCTGATTCGGACCACAGGCCTTGGCCGGCGGATCACCCTTGCCGGCGAGTGTCCGCCGCAAAGCATCGCGCGAGCTTATCGAGCGGCCGATGCTTTCGTCCTGCCGTCTTTCCACGAAGGCTACGGCATGGTCTATGCGGAGGCGATGGTGCACGGCCTGCCCGTCATCGCAACGACAGCAGGAGCGATCCCCGAAACGGTACCGCCTGAGGCCGGCCTTCTCGTGCCGCCGGGCGATCCGGCGGCGCTGGCGCGGGCTGTGCGGCGGATAATCGCGCAGCCCGTACTCGCTGCGCGGCTGGCTATGGGGTCGCGCGCCATGGGTCTTCGTCTGCCGGATTGGGCGCAGGCGACGAAAACATGGGAAAGGGAATTCGATCGCTTGGCGGCACTCGATCCGCCAGGGTAACGCCACCTGCTGGAGGCCGGAGCGCGGATCGTATAGGGTGGATCTGCTCGTTGGGGACGAACTGGTCCGGCTTCGCGGATAACTATCGGGCCGGGCCGCCTCACCGCAGGAATTGTTCATGAGGACTGGGCGTAGGATTCTGATCGTCGACGATGACGGCGCGCTGCGCCAGTCTCTGGCGGAGCAGCTCGAGCTGAACGAAGAGTTCGTCTGTATCGAATGCGGCACCGCAGCGCGAGCGCTGGAGATGGTCAACGGCGATCGCTTCGATACGATCGTCCTCGACGTCGGCCTGCCCGACATGGATGGGCGAGAACTGTGTCGCCTGCTGCGTCGCGCAGGCGTGCAGGTGCCGATCGTGATGTTGACCGGGGCAGACAGCGAGCCCGATACGATCCGCGGGCTCGAAGCCGGTGCCGACGATTATGTAACCAAGCCATTTCGGTTGAGCGTCTTGCTGGCCCGCCTGCGCGCGCATCTGCGCCAAAGCGATCACAGCGACGCCGCGGTGTTTATGATCGGCCCGTACACCTTCCGCCCAGGCGCCAAGCTGCTGACCGATCAGAGCGGCCGCAGAAAGGTGCGATTGACCGAAAAGGAGACGGCGATCCTAAAATACCTCTATCGGGCCGGCGATCGGGCGATCGGGCGCGATACGCTTCTCGACGAAGTGTGGGGCTACAATGCCGGGGTGACCACGCACACGCTGGAGACCCATGTGTATCGCCTTCGCCAGAAGATCGAGCGCGATCCGGCGCGTGCCGAGATTCTGGTGACCGAGCCGGGCGGCTATCGTCTCGTGCCTTAGGTCGGCGGTGGGCAAGCGTTTCGGCAGAGCCTTGACGCGCTTGGTTATCGGATTGAGCGCTGTCGAAAAGCCTTGGCGGCGCGTCGACACGCGGTTGCGTGTCGTCGAGGGCCTGCTGGCCGAACAGCGCGTCGAGACCCGACACGGTCCGCTGATCTTCGTGACCACCCATCCGCAGGCGCTGCGATATCCGCGGGAGTTTGCGACGCGTGAGCCCGAAACGCTCGCCTGGATCGATGCGTTCGAGACGCCCTGCCGGTTTTGGGACATCGGCGCCAATATCGGTGTCTTCTCGATCTATGCGGGCTTGCGGCCCGGCGTCGAAGTGAGCGCGTTCGAGCCGGCCGCCGCCAGCTATGGAGCGCTCTGCCGCAACATCGAGGTGAATGGGCTCGGCGACCGCGTGCAGGCTTACTGCCTCGCTATCAGCGATCGTACCGAGCTAGGCCGGCTAAACCTGTCCGGGACGAATGCCGGCAGCGTTTTCAATGTTTTCGAGAGCACCGATGATTGCTTCGGCAACGCGATTGCAGTCGCTTTCCAGCAGGGGATGATCGGGTTCGCGATCGACGGCTTTCGCCGCCTGTTCGGGCTTGCCGCGCCGAATTACCTGAAGATCGACGTCGACAGTATCGAAGAGCGGATCCTCGCCGGGGCTTGCCAGACATTGCGCGATCCGGATCTTCGATCCGTGCTGATCGAGTTCGAAGCTGCCGACACCTCTCGCAACGACCGTCTGACGGACGCTCTCGCGGCTGCCGGATTCGGTCTTACCCTACGAAGCACGATCAACCAAGGTGCCGTCGTCAACGGAATTTTCGAGCGGACCTCAGCCCGCGCCGTCGCCGAGCCGAGTGGCGAACGTCTCGTGCCCTGACGACAGGTGATGTCGCCTGCCGGCCTCCTGATCAGCAGTGGGGCGGATAGTGGTTACTTCCCGCTGCTGCGCGATACGGTCCTGTCGATCCTGGCGCAACGCCGCGACGTGGCGATCGGTATCCTCGATTTCGGGCTCGCGCCGGAGCAACGAGACTGGTTGGCCAAACGGGTAGCCCACCTGGTTCGTCCCGACTGGGACATTGACTTTCCGGGCCGCGAGCATACCCCGGAGGCGCGCAAGGCACAGCTCTCCAGACCCTTTCTGCGGCGCCATTTCCCCGGCTACGAAATCTATCTGTGGATTGACGCGGATGCGTGGCTGCAGGACTGGAAGACCGTCGAGCTCTACCTCGCAGCCGCCGGGCGCGACAAGCTCGCGATCACACCCGAGATCGATCGCGCTTATAAGCGCCACTACAAGCGGCCCAAACTCTTCGGTCGGACGCTCAGCTGGAAGTGCTATCGCGAGGCGTTCGGCTGGCGAATAGCCGATCGGCTCGGCCGCAACCCGATCGTGAACTGCGGGGTCTTTGCGCTCCATCACGACGCCCCGCATTGGGACGCCTGGGAGCGCGTCATCGAACGGGTCGCGCAACGCACTCGGTTTTTCTACATCGAGCAAACCGCTCTC
>DASQCY010000202.1:0-2025 GCA_035634495.1 Allostellaceae bacterium | reverse complement strand
GGGTGCTCGGATTATGGCCCAGGCACCAGGCGGGAAACGAGACCGAGGCCAAGTGCGACTTCAGGTGGCGCGGCGGCACGTTGACGACGAGGCGCCGGATCTTGCCTTCGCGTACCGCCGCGAGCTTCGCGGCCATGACCCGGAAATGCCAGTTCGTCGCGAAATCGGTCTGCGGGTTGAGCTCGACAAAAGCACGCTCGGCAAAGCCGGCGAAGTCGGCCCGCAATAAGGCTTCGTATTCGGCGAGACCGAGGCCGGCGGACGGCCCGCTCATTCCGAGGAGCGCAGCCTTTTGAGCAGGTTCGCGATCACCTTCTCGTCGTCGGCACCGAAAGACGGCCGCTCGGCCGGTGCTGCCGCCGCGGCGAGCCGCTCGCGTTCCTGCATCAGGCCGAGCAATATCTTGGTCGCCTGCGCCTCGGCCATCGCAAATTTGTTGGCCAGTTGCCGCACACCGAGCTCGCGCTTTGAAATCTTGCGCCGCCTGCCGTCTTCGGTGACGACCACCGGCTCGTTCAACGCATCGGTCAGCAAGGTCGAAAGGTTCTTCGAGCCCCTCGGCCGCCCGCGCGGGTTGCCCGATTGGCCCTTCCGGAAGCGGGTGTGCAACGGCGGCTTCTTGTAGCCGACTCTGTAGTCGGGCTTGCGGTCATCCGCCATCGGACGCCTCGCTTGCGTTGGCGGTGGGCTCGGCAACCCCGCGGCCGCTTGCCATTTGCCGGGCGGTGTCGCCGGTCAGCGCCTGCCAGCGCCGGATGATCGCGTCGACCGAGCCCGGGTTGGCGGCGAGCACGACGACGACCGCGCTCTCTTCGCCCGCCAGCATCGCGTCGACGGCATCGGCGAGGTTGCCGCAACCGACGCGGTGCTTGCCCAGCAGCCACCACTCGCCGGCGCGGGCGATGGTCGGCGGCGCCGGCCGCGGGGTCGGGCGACGGCTCCGCCTGCGCATGCCGAGAGCACCCCCGCCGGTCAGCAGTTCGATCTCGCTCAGCTCGAACCCGGTCGTCTCGATCGCGAAGTCGGGTGCGTCGAGCGAAATCTCCTTGAGCTGCTCGGTCAGCAAAGTGTTGTTCCACGCCGCACTCTCGGCCAGCCGGTTGTCGGCGATCATAAAGGCGCGGGCCTCGGTCTCGCTCAGGTGGTCGAGGAGGATCGTCGGCACCTCGCGCCAACCGAGGTCCTGTGCGGCGAGCAGCCGGCCGTGACCGGCGACGATCCGTAACGTCCGGTCGACGAGGATCGGGACATTGAAGCCGAAGGTGCCGATGCTCCGCGCCAGCTGGCGGATCTGCTTGGGGCTGTGCGACCGCGGATTTGCCGGGTCGGGCCGCAACGCCTCGATCCGCCGCCAGACGATCGCGAGCGGTGGGCCGGAATCGGCTGCGCGTTTTCTGATGTTGTGGGCCATGATCGAGGCATACTATCAGAGACAATCGTAATTGTCAATATAATAATTACCTAATCAGACACTCACCGCAACGCACTCAAAGGCATGCGCGGAGGACGTAATGGTGTGCTTTGCGTACTCTGCGAACCCTCTGCGACGTCTGCGGTCAGGCGTTTCCGTGGTATTTCCGTGATCGGCGGATTCGGGTCCCTGTTCGGCCGAATTAATTCCCTGTTCGGCCGCTTAGGGAATTTGCTCGATCATTGTCGTAACAACAACGACTTGCACACAGGGGTCGGCGCCCCCAGCCGGTCGGAAGCGCGTTTTTCCCGGTATCTTCCCGTTGATCAGGGACGTCGAGGGTCGGCCGTCTGGTAGCCCACCGTGTCGTCGGCCGGCCTCGCGCGCAGCTCGCAGCCGGCCATCGCCTCGAGGATCTTGGCAGCGACCGGAAAACCTTCTTGTCCCCAGCCCTGCGCCTGGGCGCGGTGCAATACGTCGTGGGCGAGGAGGCCGAGATTGGCCGGGGCGGCGACCTCGCGCGCCAGATCGCAGGCGAGTGCCAGGTCCTTGGCGACGATGTCGAGGGTGCCGCCGGCGGTGAAGCTGCGGGTGAGGACCGAGCGCGGGATGTT
>DASQCY010000201.1:0-6379 GCA_035634495.1 Allostellaceae bacterium | reverse complement strand
GTCATCGAGCCAGTTGATCGCGACGTCGGCCCCAACCGCGGCAAATTCCAATGCCATAGCGCGACCGATCCCCTGTTGCGCCCCCGTGACCAGAACCACTTTGCCGGTCAGCTGCATGTTTCAGTTCCTTTGATCCGGGTTCAGACCGAGACTTGCCGGCCGATTTCGACAACCGCATCCGGCGGCAGCCTGAAGTACTCGGTCAGGTGGGCAGAGTTGCGCTGCATGAAGGCGAACAATGCCTCCGCGACCCGCGGTAAGGCTTTGTCATCTATGTCGGGCACGACGGTCTCGTGACCGACATAATAGGTGACGTCCGAGAGATCGATTGCGCATCCGAGCCCGTGCGCATGTTGCAGCAGCGCCGGAATATCCGGCCGCTCCATAAAACCGTATCGCGCGGCCGCGCGCCAGAAACGAGGCGCGATTTCTCCGAAGGTAAGCCGCTCGGTGTCCTCGATCCACGGCACCGACTCGGTGGTAACCGTCAGAACGAGCAATTTCTCGTGCAATGCACGGTTGTGCTTGACATGCCACACCATGACCGGCGGCACGTCCCGCTGGGTCCGCGTCAAGAATACCGCGGTGCCAGGCACCCGTGGGATGCCTTGCTGCACGATTTTTGCCATGAAGGCTTCGACAGGCGTGACTTCATCCTGAAGGCGGGCGGTGACCGCGGTCGCTCCCAAATGCCAGATCAGCATGACGGCGTACACGAGCGCAGCCAGGATCAGCGGCACGTATCCGCCCTGCGCCACCTTCGCGAGGTTCGCCGCGAAAAACCCGGCATCGACAAGGAAGAAGGCGCCTGCCACCGCGCCCGCCGCAATGACGTTCCACTCCCAGATCTCGCGCATCGCGATGAACAACAGCGCCGAAGTCATCAGCATCGTGGCCGAGACGGCGATCCCGTAGGCCGAGGCGAGATTATCGGATTTGCCGAAGCCGATCGTCAGTCCGAGGGTGACGAGCATCAGGAGCCAATTGACCGCGCCCACGTAAATCTGACCATAGCCCTCTGCCGAGGTCTGGGTGATGTGCACCCGCGGCAGCCAACCGAGCTGTATCGCCTGGCGCGTCATCGAAAATGCACCGGTGATTATCGACTGGCTGGCGATGATCGTCGCGATCGTAGCGAGCACGATGAGCGGCAGCAGCAGGAATGTGGGGCACAGCCGGTAGAAGATGTTGTCCGAGATCGGCGCCCCATCGAGAACCAAAGCCGCCTGGCCAGCGTAATTCAAAACGAGGCTCGGGAACACGACTGCGGACCAGGCGAGCTTGATTGGCCCGGCGCCGAAATGGCCCATGTCGGCGTACAACGCCTCGGCACCGGTGACGCACAGGAAGACCCCGCCGAGGACGAGAAATCCGTTGCCTCCGCCAGAGATGAGATAGCCGAGCCCGTGTCGGGGATCGATCGCGATAAGGACCGTGGGGTGTCGGGCAATCCCCCAGAGCCCGAGCAGCGCAATTACCGCGAACCAAAGCGCCATGATCGGACCGAACATCCTGCCGATCCGCGAGGTGCCTTGGGGCTGGATGGCAAACAGCGCGACGAGGATCACAACAGAGACCGGGAGGACATAGGTTGCGAAGGCAGGAAACACGATTTCCAGCCCCTCCAACGCCGAGAGCACCGAAATCGCCGGCGTGATCGCCCCATCGCCATAGATCAGCGCCGCGCCGAAGAGACCAACCGCAATGATCGCGGGGCGATGCTGACGCTTCACGCCAAGCAGCGACATCAGGGCTATGATGCCGCCCTCGCCGTCATTGTCGACGCGCATCGCAATCAACACGTATTTGATCGTCGTCACGACGATCAAGGTCCAGATCACGAGGGATAGCACGCCGAGCGTAACCGCAGCATCAGGAGTTCCGCCGGTGAGGCTCAGAACCGTCTTGAGCGTGTAGAGCGGGCTCGTCCCGATATCGCCGAAGACCACCCCCAACGCCGAGAGGCCGAGCGCGGACAGACCTGCGAGGTGCGATGAGCGGGCTACAGCGTTACCGGTGGTGTCAGACAAAGGCCCCTTCCGACAATCGTCGAGGACTGCCTCCAAGGTTCGGCAAAACATTATCAGCTAGAGCGTGTCGAAAGCTGTCTCGCTCGTCGTGGGACGAGCATTTCCCCTCTCTAAAGCGTCTTATAACTGCGTTCCCTCTGTCATTTCCGCGTCACCTTCGAGATCGACACTTAGCGCGTCGCCGGCCTGATGCTCAAACGCTACGGTAACAACGCCGAGGCGAAAAGTGCCAGACGGCCGACGAACTCACCGCGGACGGCGCCGGCTCGCCCAAAGCTGTCCGATCTAGCTGGTCGACCGCGTTGGTAACCATTAAGCAACCCCGCTCCCGTATCACCAGAGCACTAGCACGCTCGGTTTCGCGTTGAGACGACGCTGAATGGGAGATCTACCTCATGACCGCCGAAGAGAAACCCGCTATGAAGGCCGCCTGCGTGCAGGCCGCAGCCACGCTGATCGCTGCTCGGGATAGCGGCAAGGGTCAGATCGACGTCGAGGAATGCATCACGCTGGCCGCATTAATTTACGTCCGGGTTGTCACAACCGATTGGCGCGAGCCTGCGTAGTACGCGAGGCCGGGTGCACCGCAGGACAGCGCACTCGATCGTGAGACTGACGCCGAACCTCTCGGTCGAAAGCTCGGTTCGTCGGAGCCTCTCTGTCAGCGGATGATCAGAACGTCGCAGGCCAGCTGCTCGACGAGCTCCCGCAGTTCGTCCGGCAGCGCGCCCTGCTCGCTCGCTTCGAGGACGAGCAGCCGGCAGTCGAGCTCGATGATTCGTTGCCGCAGCGCGGCCGGTTCGGTCGCCGCAGATTCGGTCTGAAGCCTCAGTGAATGCCCTTCAAGACGCTCGGAAACCCACGCGGTGAAATCGTCCGATCCGGCGAGACCGGGGCCTCCAGCCACGGTCAGAGAGCCACTGCGGAAGCCGGCGATTTGCGCGGCGATGTCGAGTGTGCGCGCCGACGTCGGATCGCGATGGCGCAGCAGGGTGAAGACCGATCCTCCGCTTTCCCATTGGCACTTTGCCAACAGAAAGGGTCGTGCCACGATTGCCATCCACGACTGCCAGCGTGAGGCGATGCGAAAATGGTCGCCGATTGGGCGGCTCGCCGCGCCGGCGACGATAAAGTCGTCCTCGCCGCCGAGAACATCCGGAGCGAGCGGGCCGCGCACGGTCTCGAACGACCAGTTGACATCGTGCTGGTCGGCCGCCGCAGCGACATCGCGCCGCGCCCGCTCGGCAAAGGCGCGGAAGTGATCCTCAACATGATCTTTGGTCAGCGGCTCGGGCCCCCTACCGAGGGTGACCTGTCTTGCGAAGGGCAGTCCTGCCAGATCGATCAGCTCCTCGTCCTCGATGAAGACGCCGTGCAACGGGACCCGCCAGCGCGCGGCCAGGCGCGCCGCCGTGTCGATTGCCGTGCCGGTTTCCGACGCCGCGTCGAGCTGGACGACGACGCGCTTGACCTCTTGGGTCATGCGCGGGCCTGAGGGATGGCGGTATTGCGCGCCAGCTCGGCGGCTTTGGCGGCTAAGGCGTCTAGCCGCGCGGCAATGCGATGGTTGATGGTGCCGGCCGGGTAATCGCCCTCCGCATCGGGCTCGCCCGCCGAGAGACCGGTCAGTAAGGCCATCCCCTGATCGACGGTCTCGATCGGCAAGATACGGAACCGTTCCTCGGCTGCCGCGGCGACGACATCCTGGCGCAGCATCAGGTGCTTGACGTTGCTCGCGGGGATGATGACACCTTGCCGCCCGGTAAAGCCGGTGATCCCGCACGCGTCGAAGAAACCTTCGATCTTCTCGTTGACGCCGCCGATCGCCTGGATCCGGCCGAGCTGGTCGACGGAGCCGGTCACGGCGAAAGACTGGCTGATCGGCACCTCGGCAAGCGCCGACAGCAGGGCGAAAAGCTCAGCGGCGGAGGCGCTGTCGCCATCGACCCCACCATAGGATTGCTCGAAGACGAGGCTGGCGTTGAGCGAAAGCGGCCGGGTGCCGCCGAAACGCCCACCGAGAAAGCCGCTCAGGATCAGGACGCCCTTGGAATGCAACGGGCCGCCGAGCTCGACTTCGCGCTCGATGTCGACGACCTCGCCGCGTCCGAGCCGGATGCGGGCGGTAATGCGGCTCGGGTTGCCGAACGAGAGACCGCCGAGGCTCATTACCGAAAGCCCATTGACCTGGCCGATTTGCTCGCCGTCGGTCTCGATCCGGATCGTCTTTCGGCCGATCTCTTCCTGCAAGCGGCGATAGATCCGGTCGCTGCGGCGAAACTGCCCATCGATCGCGTTTTGCACCTCGACAGCCGTGACCCTAGTCTTGCCATTGCCGGCTGCCAGCTGGTCGGCCTCCTGTAAGAGATCGACGATCTCGCGCAGCCCGGCGGACAGCCGATCGGCATCGCCGACGAGCCGTGCGGCCTGCTCGATAACGCGGGCCACCGCGCCGCGGTCGATCGGAAGCAGTTTTTCGCGGCGCACCACCCCGGCGATGAAGCGCGCATAGAGCAAGGTCGTTTCCGGCGTGCGCTCGACCCGGTCGTCGAAGTCGGCAGCGATTTTGAACAGCTCTTTGAAATCCTCGTCGGCTCCGCTCAGCAGGTAATACAGCAATGGCGGACCGAGCAGCACGATCTTGACGTCGAGCGGGATCGGTTCGGGCTGGAGCGAAACGGTGCTCGCCATGCTCAATAGCTGCTCCAGGGTTTCGATGCGGATCTCGTCGGCATTGAGCGCGCGCTTCAACGAAGCCCAGCCAAAATTTCCGGAAAGCAGCCGTTGCGCATCGAGCATCAAATAGCCGCCGTTGGCGCGGTGCAATGCCCCGGCGGTCAAGAGGTTGAAATCGGTGACGAGGGCGCCAAAGCGAGCCATGTACTCTACTCGCCCGACCAAGGTCTGATGGGTCGGGTTGTCTTCGTAGATCACCGGGGCGCCGCGCTGGCCGCCATTGTCGACGATGACATTGATCTGGTAGCGGCGGAAGCGCGCTTCGGTCATGGCTTCCTCGACCGGGGCCGGAGCCGGCATTCCCGGAGGCGGCTGCGCCGGAGTCAAAAAGTCGTCGGCGTTCTCCTTGATGTCTTGCTCGACCGCGTCGAGATGCTGCACGACATCGGGGAAGTCGCAATAGCCAGCCCGCAGCTCATCCATCATCAGCGCAATCGCGGCGCCGGTGGTGTTCCGGTTCAACTCGCGGACGGCCTCCCGGTGCCCGCGTTCCCATTGCGGCACCTTCTGCATGACCGCTTCGAGCTCGCCTTGCACCTCTTCCAGATCGCGCTGGATGCGCTCGCGATCTGCCTCGGGCAGCGCCTCGAACAGCTCGGGCGTCAGCACCTTGCCGTCGCGTCGCGGGGCCAGCGCCAGCCCCATCGGCGTGCGCAGCATGCTGATACCCTTCTGCTCGGCACGACGCTGCAGCTCGCCAAAGCCTTGCTCGTTGCGCTGCTTGAACTGCTGGTCGATGACATCGCGTCGCGCCCGGTAGTCGTCGCGTTCGAAGGCCGCCGGCAAGGCGGCGCGCAACTCCTGGACGAGCCGCTTCATTGCATCGCGCAATCCGTTGCCGCGACCTGGCGGGAGCTGCAGGCGGCGAGGCTTCTGCGGGTCGGTGAAGTTGTTGACGTAGCACCAGTCGGGCGGTGTCGGCGTATCCTCGGCTCGGCGCCTCAACAGATCCCGGACGAGAGTGTGCTTGCCGGTGCCGCTGGCGCCGAGCGCATAGACGTTGTACCCCTTACGGCGCATCGCGACGGCGAATTGCACCGCTTCGACCGCGCGGTCTTGACCGATCGGTTCCAAGAGATCTTCGAGCTCGCCGACCAACTCGAACGGCAGCCCGGCCGGATCGCACGGCCGGTAGAGCAGGGCGGGCGGAAGCGGGCGACCGGGTTCGGCGGCCGGCAGACCATCCCCGCCCGGCTCCACCTCACGGTAGGTTGTCGATGGTCCGGTAGCGGCCAAATCCGTAACCTCTAATCTCGGCAGCTGCAATTATGCCCGTTTCCGAGCCCGCACGTCGATCGAAACCCCTTGCACCCTCAGCCGGGTTCGACCGCGGCTTCGAGTCGCAGCCGAAACCCGTGAATCATCCTCCAATACATTTTCATCAGTACAGTTTGATTGGCTGCGCTCGCGAGCTTCTTCTCGCGAACTTCTTATAGATAGGGTTTTTTGTCGGAGATTGTCGCAGGGCGCGTCTGATGCTCTTGCAGAAAAGCCCCGGCCGGGGACGACCGGGGCTTCTGCCGCCTTGCCGGCGTGCCGGTCCGACAGGCGAATGTGCATCGTTGGGGGACGTAACGATGCAACCGATATAATGCGACAATTCTGGCTGGGTT
>DASQCY010000200.1:0-2276 GCA_035634495.1 Allostellaceae bacterium | reverse complement strand
TGCGGGCTCGGCGGCCGGACCCATCCGGACATCGCCTGGGCCAAGCTCGAGGCGCTGGCGCAGGGTGCGGCACTGGCGAGCCGCCAGCTCTGGGGGGCAAGGCCATGAGAGCGAGCTCCGACCACATCCTGACGAGCCATGCCGGGAGCCTGCCTCGGCCTGATGCCCTGATCGAGGCGAACCAGGTCCGTGAAGCGGGCGAGGCGACTGACGAGCATGCATTTCAGGAGACGTTGCGCCAAGCGGTAGGCGACGTCGTGCGTCATCAGCAGGAACTCGGCATCGACGTCCCCGGTGACGGAGAGTTCGGTAAGTCGGTCGGGAGTCGGGTCAATTACGGCGCGTGGTGGAACTATGCGTTCCAGCGGCTGGGCGGGCTCGAGCTCGGCGGGCCGAGCCTCGACCATATGACGCCACGGCGCGCCCGTCCCGGCGAGATCGTGCTGACCAACGCCGCCAGCCGACGCGACCGCGTGCGGTTCGCCGCAGCCTATGCGGATCCTGTCTCGGGCGTCTTCATGGGACCGCGGCCGACGACGGGACCGATCTGCGTCGGCCCGCTGACCTACATCGGGCAGAAGGCGATCAACGCCGACATCGCCAACTTCAAAGCGGCGCTCCAAACACACGGGGTCGAAGAGGGGTTTATGACCGCGGTCGCCCCGGGCAGCGCCTATCGCATCCCGAACACGTACTATGAGCGCGACGAGGACTTCCTCTACGCCTGTGCCGAGGCGATGCGCGAGGAGTACAAGGCGATCCTCGATGCCGGGCTCATCCTCCAGCTCGACGATCCGGCGACCGCGACGAGCTGGGACATGATCGACCCCGAACCCGGTGTCGAAGACTACAAGAAATTCATCATGGTCCGGGTCGAGGCACTGAACCACGCGCTGCGCGGCCTGCCGCAGGAGCGCATCCGCTTCCACCTGTGCTGGGGCAGCTGGCACGGGCCGCACACGACCGACATCCCGATGCGCGACATCGTCGAGGTCATGCTGGCGGTCAATGCCGGCGCCTATTCGTTCGAGGCCGGCAACGTTCGCCACGAGCACGAATGGAAAGTGTGGCAGGACGTCAAATTGCCCGATGGCAAGATCATCCTGCCGGGGGTCGTCAGCCATGCTACCAACGTCGTCGAGCACCCCGAACTGGTGGCGGAGCGCATCCTGCGCTTTGCCGATCTGGTCGGCCGGGAACCGGTCATTGCCTCGACCGATTGCGGGCTCGGCGGGCGCGTGCATCCCGACATCGCCTGGGCCAAGCTCGAAGCGCTGGCGCAGGGTGCGGCCTTGGCCAGCCGCCAGCTCTGGGGAGGAGGATCATGAGAACCAGTTATGATCGCATCCTCACCAGCCACGCCGGTAGCCTGCCGCGCCCCGACGAGCTGATCGAGGCCAACCGGCTCCGCGAAGCCGATGGGACGACCGACGAGCGGGAAATTCAGCTGAAGCTCCGTGCAGCGGTGGGCGACGTCGTGCGCCATCAGAGGGAACTCGGCATCGACATCCCGGGTGACGGCGAATTCGGCAAGTCGATGGGGCAGCGCGTCAATTATGGTGCGTGGCGCAGCTACTCGTTCCACCGTCTGGGCGGGCTCGAGTTCGGCGGACCCAGCACATACGACCTGACGCCGCGACGGTCCCGCCCCGGCGAGGTCGTGCTGACCAATTTCGCCGATCGCCGCGATCGTGCGCGGTTCGCCGCGGCCTACGCCGACCCTGATTCCGGGACCTCGATCGGGCCCCGGCCTACTGCACCGACCTGCGTCGGGCCGCTGACGTACACCGGCCACGACGCGATCATGGCCGATATCGCCAACTTCAAGGCGGCCCTCACCGCCGCCGGGATCGAGGAGGGCTTCATGACCTCGATCGGACCCGGCAGCTGCTCGCGGATCGGCAACGCCTACTACAAGACCGACGAGGAGTTCGTCTACGCCTGCGCCGAAGCGATGCGCGAGGAGTACAAGGCGATCCTCGATGCCGGGCTCGTGCTGCAGTTCGACGATCCGGCGATCGCCGAGAACTGGGACGCGATCAATCCCGAGCCCTCGGTCGAGGACTACCAGAAATTCACGATGATCCGGGTCGAGGCGCTCAACCACGCGATCCGAGGTCTTCCGCAGGGGAGGATCCGCTTGCATCTGTGCTGGGGCAGCTGGCACGGCCCGCACACGACCGACATCCCGATGCGCGACATCGTCGAGGTCATGTTGGCGATCAATGCCGGCGCCTATTCGTTTGAGGCTGGCAATGTCCGCCACGAGCACGAGT
>DASQCY010000199.1:0-7454 GCA_035634495.1 Allostellaceae bacterium | reverse complement strand
GCGGTGGTCAGTTCCCGGATAATCTTGGTGAAGACCTTGGCGCGCTTTTTGTCCTGCGCGCCCTTGCGGTACATGATGTTCTTGAATTGCGAATGGCCAGCCATCGATCTCTGGGCCGCCTCCCGTCGGCATTACGGCCGGACGCTTGTCGAAAGCTGGGGGCTAACAATCCAATATGGCAGGATTGGGGCACCCGGGACACGGTCGGTCAGGGTTTTCGCGGCGCTGATAAGCCGCCGCAGAGGCTGGAGAAAAGCTGCGATCGGTGATCAGCGCCGAGGCAGGTGCGTGGCCAGACGGCCGCCGATTCGCACCGGCTCGACCGTTCGGGCGAGGCCGCAGCTGTTGTCGGTTTCGAGCAGAATGCCGCACAGCGTCCCTTCGCCCTCGGCCGGCTGCGGGCGCTCGCCCGGCATTTTAGTGACAAAGCGGCGCGTCGCCGGCTCCTTCTGCATCCCGATCACCGAATCATAGTCACCGCACATCCCGGCATCGGTCTGATAGGCAGTGCCGCCCGGCAGGATCTGCGCGTCGGCAGTCGGCACATGACAATGAGTTCCGAACACCGCCGAGACCCGACCATCGGCGAAATGGCCGAGCGCCATCTTCTCGCTCGATGCTTCGGCGTGAAAGTCGACAACGATCGCAGCCAGATCCTCGCCGAGCCGACGATTACTAAGAATGTTGTCGAGCCGGGCGAACGGATCGTCAAGCGCGTCCATGAAGAGCCGGCCCATCAGATTGACGACCAGCGCGCTGCGCCCACCTACCCGATGCACTCGCCAGCCCGCACCTGGCGTGCCTTTGGGGAAGTTCGCCGGCCGCAGGAGGCAGGGATCACGGTCGATATAGGGGATGATCTGACGTTGGTCCCAGACGTGGTTGCCGGTCGTCAGAATGTCGACGCCGCAATCGTATAGCTCGCCGCAAAGTCGTTCGGTCAGACCAAATCCGCCGGCCGCGTTTTCCGCGTTGACGACGACGAGGTCGATCGCGAATTCCTGCCGGAGAGTCGGCAGGTGCTTTTTTACGGCGTCCCTGCCGGGGCGCCCGACCACGTCTCCGCAAAAGAGAATGATCACTATGCGCCGTTCCCCAACCCTAGCGAGCGGGAAGCGCGGGGCGAAGCCGCCTCGGCCGTCGGCGTGCAAACCCTCCGTGGCCCGCCGTAGCAGGTGGGCGCCATATGTCGAAGCCACAACTCCGACAGGGACGGCTCCCAAGAGGTAGGAATCGGCCCCGGGGCAACATGCGGCCTAACGCACCGCGCAGCCCCACCCCGCAACGCCATAGCTAGGAGGTCTCCAAGCGCGCGGCAATAGCCTCGACCCGCTGGGCGATGCCATTGATGCCGCTCGCTGCGGCCTCGGCGGCAGCATCGGCCTCGGCAGCGCGCGCCCCGCTGCGCTCCAGCCGCAGCGCCTCGTTCGCATCGGCCAGCTCGTCGGCGATGACGAGAGCGGCGAGCAGCAATAACCGCGCTTCGCCGACCTGCCCGATATTCCCGGCGAACTCCGCGACCTTCGCGTCGACATATTGACCAAGGAGCCGGATGCGCCCTTCCTGTCCATCATCGCAGGTGACCGCAAACGGGCGGCTGTTGATCGTCAGGTTTACCTGTCCCACCTCATCCCCCTTCCCCCAAGACGCGACCGATCCTGGCGAGCGCTTGGTCGACGCGCGCCGCGATTTCTCTTAACTGCGCGTGATCGACCTTGCCCCCGCGCCCGTCGAGCCCGCGCCCAGTTTCGAGACGGGCTACGGCTCGCTCTAGTCGTTCGATTGCCGCTTCGAGCTCGGCCATCGCGCAACAGTTAGGCGTCGCAGCGACTGGGTCCGGTTTAGCGCACCTTCTCGAACTTTCGCAATGTGCGCATCGGCTCCGGGCGGGGCTCGTTCGGAAAGAGGCCCGGCCACAATGTCCAGGCGACCTCACCGACATAGACATCGCCGCGCGAATCGACGGCCACGCCGTGCGGGCCGAGAAACTGGGTCGGCGCCAAACCAGGATGAGGATCGCCGATCCGCGCCAAGAGATTACCTTGCTGATCGACGATGCTGACCCGCGCCCCGAGATTAGGGGAATTGCGGTTCACCGCCATACTCGGGCCAAGCTCACCAATATAGCACACAGGATGATGGCTGTAGGGCATGTAGAGACCACATGGGCGGTGCAAATTGTTCCACTGGGTCTCGTATTTGCCGTTGCCGTCAAATACCTGCACGCGGTGGTTCTCGCGGTCGGCGACATAGACCCAGCCGTCGACGTCGGTGCAGATATTATGGGCGATATTGAACTGGCCGGGATCGGTGCCGGGCTCGCCCCACGATAACAGGAGCTTGCCGTCGGGCGAATATTTGTGGACGCGGGCGTTGCCGTAGCCGTCCGAGACATAGATTTCGCCTTTTGGGGACAATGCCGTGTGGGTGCAGCGGTGGAACGGCTCGCCGCTCATATAGGGCGCCGGCTTTCCGGGTATGCCGATTTCGAGCAGCACCTTCCCGTCGAGGGTGCATTTTCGCACGCAGTGCGCGCCGTCATCGGTCATGTAGAGGCTGTCGTCCGGACCCATGTGCAGGCCATGCGCACGCGGCCACAGCCCCTCGCCCCAGGAGCTCAGAAAATTGCCGTCGCGGTCGAATACCAGCATCGGGTGCTCGCCGCGATTGAAGGCATAGACGCGGTCCTTGCTGTCCACACCGACAGCGGCGACTTCCTTGAAGGACCAACCGTCCGGAAGCTTCGCCCAGTTCTCGATGATGCGGTACCTGAAGTCGCCGCCGCCAACGATGTCAGCCATTCCGGATCCTCCCTTGATTGCGATCAATGCACCCGCTCGTATTTCTGCAGTGAGCGGATAAAAACCGGCCGCGGCGTGTCCGGATAGAATTGCGGCCATTGGGTCCACGAGACCTCGCCCACATAAAGGTCGCCGTGCGAGTCGACGCTCAGCCCGTGCGGACCGAGGAACGCGGTCGGTGCCGTCCCGGCGTGCATGTCTCCAAACCGCGACAGCAAATTGCCCTTGTTGTCGACGATGCTCACCCGCGGGCCAAGATTCGGGCTGTTCCGGTTGACCGGCTGCACCGGCCCGAGTTCGCCGATATAGCAGACCGGGTGTCGGGTATAGTCCATATAGAGCCCACACGGGCGGTGCAGATTGTTCCACTGGGTCTCGTACTTGCCGTTGCCGTCGAAGACCTGAACACGGTGGTTCTCGCGATCCGCGACATAGACCCAGCCGTCGGCATCGGTGCAAATGTTGTGCACTATGTTGAACTCGCCAGGGTTGGTGCCCGGGCCGCCCCACGACATCAGCAATTTCCCATCCGGCGAATATTTATGCACCTTGGCATTACCGTAACCGTCGGAGACGTAGATCTCACCTTTCGGCGAGAGTGCGGTATGGGTGCAACGGTGAAACGGCTCACCGCTCATGTAGGGCGCCGGCTTGCCGGGGACGCCGATCTCGAGCAGCACCTTACCGTCGAGCGAGCATTTGCGCACGAAATGGCCGCCGTCATCGGTCAGATAGATGGAGTCGTCCGGCCCCATATGGACACCGTGCGCTCGGGGATATTGGCCCTCGCCCCATGAACGCAGGAAATTGCCTTCGCGATCGAACACCATGACCGGGTGTTCGCCACGGTTGAAGACATAAACGTTATCCTTGGCGTCGACCCCGACCGCGCCGACTTCCTTGAACGACCAACCATCGGGTAGCCTCGCCCAATCCTCGGCGATGCGGTATTTGAAATCGCCAGTGCCAACGATGATCGCCATGCCGTTCGCTCCGCCAATGCGCTGAGAGCCAAGTTATCGAAGCGACCCACGCTAAACAATCCTCCTCCGAGCTTGCCCTCGCCGCGGGGGTAGCTATCTTGCCTCAATGAGCGCCTCCGCCTCCGCCACAGCAACATCGCTCCCCCCGCCCCGGGACCCGAAACTTCGCCACATGGCCGACGCGCTGCGCGCCCTCGCGATGGATGCGGTCGAGCAAGCCAAATCTGGGCATCCCGGCATGCCGATGGGCATGGCCGACATCGCCACGGTGCTGTTCACGCAGTTTCTGCGCTTTGACCCGCTGACGCCGGACTGGCCCGACCGTGACCGCTTCGTGCTGTCCGCCGGCCACGGCTCGATGCTGCTCTATGGCTTGCTGCATCTGACCGGCTATCCGGACATGACGCTCGACGAGCTGAAGCGGTTCCGTCAGCTCGGCAGCCGTACCGCCGGGCATCCGGAGCGCGGACACGCGAGCGGCATCGAGACCACGACCGGACCGCTCGGCCAGGGGCTCGGCAATTCGGTCGGCATGGCAATCGCCGAGCGGCTGCTGGCTGCCGAGTTCGGCGCGGAACTCGTCGATCACCGCACCTACGTCATGGCTAGCGATGGCGATCTGATGGAGGGCATCAGCCACGAGGCGGCCTCGCTCGCCGGTCATCTCGGCCTTGGCAAACTGATCGTGCTCTACGACGACAACTCGATCTCGATTGACGGGCCGACCGAACTTTCGTTTTCCGATGACCCGCTATTGCGGTTCCGAGGGTATGGCTGGGCCGCCGAGCGGGTCGACGGACATGATCACCGGGCGGTCGCAGATGCCCTCCGTCGCGCCCAGCAGAGCGACCGTCCGAGCCTGGTCGCCTGCCGCACGACAATCGCCTTCGGCGCGCCGACTAAGGCCGGCACCGCCGCTGCGCACGGCGCACCACTCGGTGCCGCGGAGATCGCCGGGGCGCGCGAGCGGCTGGGCTGGAGCGAACCGCCTTTTGTAATCCCCGAGGAGGTTCGGTCGGAATGGCGGGCCGCCGGCACCCGTGGCGCGCCGATACGCAGCGCCTGGGAGGCGCGGCTGCGAGCGCTCCCTGCCGAACGCCGCGCGGAGTTCCTCCGCCGCCAGCGCTCCGAGCTTCCCTCCGGTCTCGACGCTGCCATTGCCAAATTGTGCGACGACTTCCGGCAGGCGAACGCAAAGATCGCGACGCGTCAGGCTTCCGGTACGGTGCTCGACACCTTGACCAAGGTCATCCCGGAGCTGGTCGGCGGCTCGGCCGACCTGACTCCGTCGAACAACACCAAGGCCAAGGACCAAAAGGACGTCCGCCCCGGAGACTTTTCCGGCCGTTACATCCGTTACGGGGTGCGTGAGCATGGCATGGCGTCGGCGATGAACGGCATCGCCGTGCATCGCGGTCTGATCCCCTATGGCGGGACGTTCCTGACCTTTTCCGATTATGCCCGCCCGGCGATCCGGCTCTCAGCTTTCATGGGAGCCGGTGTCGTCTACGTGATGACCCACGACTCGATCGGGCTCGGTGAGGACGGCCCGACTCATCAGCCGGTCGAACATCTTGCGGCGTTGCGGGCGATGCCGGGGCTTTATGTTTACCGCCCGGCCGACGCGGTCGAGACGGCCGAGTGCTGGGCCTTGGCATTGCGGCGGCGCGATGCCCCCTCGTTGCTCGCCCTGACCCGTCAGGCACTGCCCTTGCTGCGCGGCGAGGCCGCCTCGGAGAACCGGGCGGCGCGCGGCGCCTATGTGCTCCTCGAGGCCGATGGCCGTCGCCAAGTTACCCTGCTCGCCACCGGCTCCGAGGTCTCGGTCGCGATGGCCGCGCGCGAAGCGCTTGCCAAGGATGGGGTTCGCGCCGCGGTGGTCTCTATGCCGTGCTGGGAGCTTTTCGAGCAGGCGCCCGAGGAATACCAGAGAGCAGTCCTCGGCTCAGCACCGCGGGTTGCCGTCGAGGCAGCCGTCCAATTCGGCTGGGATCGCTGGCTTGGTCCGCGCGGCGCCTTTATCGGCATGACGGGTTTCGGCGCCTCGGCACCGGGCGAGGCGCTTTATCCGCATTTCGGGATTACCGCCGAGAGGGTTGCCGCGGCGGCCCGCTCGCTTCTATAGATCAGTGAAGGGCTTCGGGAGGAGAAACATGGCGGTACGAGTTGCGATCAACGGCTTTGGCCGGATCGGCCGGCTGGTCCTGCGGGCGGGGTACGAGCACAAGCATGCCGAGATCGAGGTTGTGGGTGTCAACGATCTCGGCCCGGTCGAGACCAATGCGCACCTCCTCAGATACGACAGCGTGCACGGCCGTTTTCCGGGCGAGATCACGACCGGCGACAACTGGATGGATATCGGTCGCGGCAAGATCCGGGTCACCGCCGAGCGCGATCCGGCCAAGCTCCCCTGGCGCGAGCTCGGTGTCGATGTGGCGCTCGAATGCACCGGCATCTTTACCAAGCGCGAGGCCGCCGCAAAGCACCTCGAGGCCGGCGCCAAGCGCGTCGTCATCTCGGCCCCAGCCGACGGCGCCGATATGACCGTGGTCTTGGGCGTCAATCAGGAAGCGCTGAAGCCCGAGCACCAGGTCATCTCGAATGCATCCTGCACGACCAACTGTTTTGCGCCCGTGGCCTACGTCCTGCACCAGGGCATCGGCATCGAGCGCGGCTACATGACAACTATCCATTCCTATACGAGCGATCAGTCCCTGGTCGATGGGTTGCACAGCGACCTGCGCCGCGCCCGCACGGCGGCCCAGTCGATGATCCCGACCTCGACCGGCGCGGCCCGGGCGGTCGGCCTGGTCCTGCCGGCGCTGAAGGGCAAGCTCGACGGCACCGCGATCCGCGTGCCGACCGCCAACGTCTCGCTGATCGATTTCACGTTCGACGCGGCGCGCAAGACCGACGCCAACGAAGTCAACGGATTGATGGAGAAGGCGGCGCAATCGAACCGGCTGCTCGGCATCCTGGGCATCAATAAGGCGCCGACGGTCTCGGTCGACTTCAACCACGACCCGCACAGCTCGACCTTCGACGTGACCCAGACGCAGGTGCTCGACGAGCGCTTTGTCCGGGTCCTCGCCTGGTATGACAACGAATGGGGTTTCTCCAACCGCATGGTCGAGGTTGCCGCCTATTTTGGCGGGTTCCACTGACCCCGGCCCGCCGCGCGAGCCGGTAATCATCATCCATTCGCTCGCTCAGGCGATTGCCGCGCTGACGGCGGCGGCGCGAGCCGGCCGACCGGTGGTGCTCGCTAGCGCACCGGGCGCCGGAAGTTATGTCGGTCCCGGGTGGTTCGGAGCGCTCGTCTGCGCGGCGCGCGAAGCGGTTCCAGACGCCCGCTTCTCGACCCTCCTCGATTGCGGCGACGACGTCGGTGCCGCGTTGGCCGCGATCCGCTCGGAGGTCGAAGGTGTGGTGTTCACCGGTCGGGCGGAGGTCGCCCGACGCCTCGTCGATATCGCCCACCAACACGGCGTCCGATTCGTAACCAACCGCCCCTCGGCCTTGCTCGACCTCGGCGACGATTTCTTCGCGTCAACGGAAGTCCTCGAGCGGCGCTGCGCCGATCTGCTGACATGACCCCGACATCGAGTGGAAGGGTCAAGGCAGTGGTTTTTTGGTGCAGGTGAAGTCTTTGGTATCCGACTTCTCGCAC
>DASQCY010000198.1:0-2548 GCA_035634495.1 Allostellaceae bacterium | reverse complement strand
GCCATTGGCCGTCACGCCAAGCGCTCCGCCATAAGCGAGGAGATTTTCGAGGACGAGACGGTCCTTGTTGTAGGCGAAATCGCCACGCAACGTGCTGAAGGGAATGCCCGATCCGGCGAGCATGCTGCCGATCGCATTCAGCGAGGTAAGCGACAGAACCTTGGCGAGGCCTGGTGCCCGGATCAGGTTGTAGTTGTCGCCGTCGACATGCCCGCGCAGGACGCGTTTGCCGGCTGCGTCCGAAACCTGACCGGTGATGGCTATCCGCCCGCCGACAATGTTTTCGGTGACGTCAAGAAGGCTCAAGGTCGAGCCGAGGTCGTCAGACAGAAAGCTGAAGCCTCGTTTCTCGGATCCGCTGCCAAATCGCAAGGAGAGCTCATGGCCATTCACAAAGTGCGCGTCGATCCGTGCGCTCTGCCAGTTGTCGCCTTCGCGAAACAGTTGCGCCGATAGATCGCGAATCTGCCGGCGCGGCCCGAGGATCAAACGACCAAGGCGTGCATCGATCAGCAGCGGCGGGTCCGCGGCGGAATGCTGGGAAAGACTGTCGCTTCGGGAGTCATTCAACCAATGGGTCAGATCGAGCCTGGGGCCGTGAAGCTCGACGCGCCAGCCGCCCTCTAGTCGGCGCGCAACGTGACCCGCGATGTCGTCGTCGCCGATGACGAGGCGCTCGATCTCAACACGCTCGATCCGCTCTCTATCCGGAGTGAGCTTGATCCCGAACTTCCCGTAGAGGCCTGCGGTTTTCACCTCGATTTCGCGCAGCCGTGTGATTTGCTCGTTCGCGAGATCGAGAACAAGCTTGCCTGAGCCGGCTGTATCGGGCGCTTTGTTCCAGCCGGCCTCGGCCACGGACAGGCTCGCAGCGCGAAGGTCTAGCGATGCCTCGGCCTCGGCGCGCCCTGCATCAAAGACCGAATAAGTCAAATCGATGCCGACCGGTCCGGTAATCCGGTCGGGTAAATAGTCGAGTGCGAGCCGTCGCCGTTGCTCGTCGTCGATCGTCAGCACGACGCGGTATCGGCCGCGCGGCCCGTTTTTCGGCTTAAAGGCTACGCCGCCGTCGATCCTTATCGGAACGCCGTCGAAGCGCGCATTCCCTTGGAGATGCATACCCGGTCGACTGATATCGAGCGCAAAATCACCGTCGCTCAGGTCACGGTCGATTGCAGCCCTGGTGATCGCGGCGCCGGTCAGGGTCGCCCGAACCCCATACTCGACATCGTCGAATTTCAGACTTCGCAGCAGCGGAAACCTGAAGTGGAGGTTAAACTCCGTTCGCCCCGCGACCCGCGCGGGATCGACCCCGATATCATGGGCGTAGCGCAAAGGCTTGACGTCGATAACCTCGAGCACGTCCCGGATCGGCCCGGCCAGCGTGAGATCGATCGTCTGCCATTCGACCGGGGCGCCGAGGTCGCTGATGTCGAGCGAGCCACCCGTAATCTGGACGGACTTGACGGTTCCTCCAGTGGGCGTGAACTCGAGCCGTTTGTCTACAAGCACGGCGGTGCCGCTGACTTTCCGCACCGGGGCGAGCCCGCTGAAGTAGTTTATCGTCAGATCGTGGTACCGCATCGAGCCGCGGGCCGAGACGATCTCGGCCGAACGTGCGGCCGGATCGACCTCGAGATCGAGCTGGACGGCCGCCTGATCGAGAACGCCGTCGTGGACGTTGGCCAGCACCCAACGACGTCCGCCACGACTCAGGGTGGGCGGCCACAGGGTCCCGAACTTTGCGACCGGCACGTCGTCGAGCACAATGCCGAGCTTGCCAGGGAAATGGGAAGGCGCGGGATCAGTTCCCCGGATAAGTCCCGGCGTGACCGCGTCGAGGCTCCCCTTGACGTTGAGAACCGAGCCGCCGCCGAGATCGAGATCGAGGCTGGCCAGTCGCAGCTGACCGATTTCGGGAGCATAGACAGCGTGCAGCTCGCCCTGGCGAAGCGCAAGCTCACCCCCCGGCAACGACTCGCTTTTGAACGATCCCGCGCCGAAGCCGAGATCAAGGCGTGCCCCCTCGGTCGTCAGCCTTGCAAGGTCTAACCGTGTCTCGAGTGTTCCGGAGACTGGGAAGTTGAGGGCGGCCAGGGGTGCCAGCTCGGGGGCGAGAGCGGCGAAGGGGGAGAGTTCGACGGCGCCAACCTCCAGCGCCAGATCGAGCGTCCCGCCGGAGGAAGAATAGCGATATTTCGCATGGAGCTCCGGCGCCCTGGCGCCGACAGCGAGCGCCATCGATAAATCCCCCGCAAGGCCTTCGGCATCGCGCTCCACCGCGGCGTCGATGCGGTCCGCTTGCCAATGGCGCCCGGTTCGCTCGTCGTCGAGAATAAGTGTCGCGTCGCGGACCACAACTCGCCGCAACAACCCGAACGACACCTGCGGCTTCGGCGCACCGACTGCTCGTTCGAGGATCTCTGGACCAAGACCGGGTTCGCCCCCGCTTTGCTCGCCAAAACGAACTCCGATCTTGCCCTGTTGATCGCGAATGAAGCGCAAGACCGGATGCTCAACGACGAGCCGGGTCGGCACCAGAGTGCCG
>DASQCY010000197.1:0-3453 GCA_035634495.1 Allostellaceae bacterium | reverse complement strand
ACGGTAGCCTGCGCATCGAGTTGTTTCGAGAGCTTTCCTGCGGCCCAGCCGGACGGCCCAAATAAGCGGTTTACGTCAACCTACCGTATACCGGGCCACGACGCGAATCGGCTCAGTGTTCGAGCAGCACCTCGGCGCGGCTTTCGACTGGATCGGCCGCCGACGGCGCGGCCTCGACCGCGATCTTGTCCGCCGGGATCCCGGCCCTGGTCAAAGCGGCGGCGACGGCTTGGGCGCGATCGAGCGCGGCGCGGAAGCTGTTCAGCTGCTCGGCTGCCCCGCTGCCGGCGCCGGCATAGCCGACGATGCGCACCTTCCCCGGGTTTTGCTGATAAAGCGGCACGACTTTCTCGAGGGTCTGGCGATCCTCGTCGCTGAGGGTTGTCGAATCAGCGGCAAACTTGACCTCGGCGATCGGCGTACCGGCTGCCGCCGCCGGCGGCTTCTGGCTGCTTTTGCCCGAGCTGGCCAGCGGCGCCAGTATCGGTGGCGGTGGTGGCGGCTGGAAGGCGGCCGAGCCGATCGCTTCAGGCATCGGAGCCGGAGCGGGGGGCGATGGAAGATGTGGCGTGGCGGGCAGGGCGTTCGCTGCGGTCGGCGCAGGCGCTGGATATGGCGGCGGCGGGGAGGACTGGACTTGCTCCGGGTTCGGCACGGAGCGCACTTTCGGCACTTCGAGGCTCGTCTCCATTGGCGGAGGCTCGGGCGGCTCGCCCGCTTTGCGTAGACCTTGTCCCGGTGCGCCCGCGGTCGTGGGGCCCGCGTTCCCGGTATTCGGTGCGGCCTCGGTCGCGGGGGCCGCGTTCCCGGTATTCGGTGAAGCCGTCGGCGCCGGAGCAGGAGGAGCTGCGGCCGCGGCGGGATTGGCTCCTTCCTCGGCGGTCGGTGCCGGCACCGGCGGCGGAGGGGGCGGCGCTGGTGCCGAGACAGCCGGAACGCCCGCGCGCAATTTCTCGTCACTGTATTTTGCATTCGTACGATCGCCGATCAGACTCTGCGTAAGCTTCTCGCGCTCGGCCGCGGTCAGCGCGCGGTTGGGCGGTGGCGGCACCGTGGCGAGGTTCGGATAATCGGACGCCTCTCCGGCGGCGAGATTCTGGGTGTTGGGTGTCGTTTCCGGATCGGGGTCGTTCTTGCTGGAGCCCGTCCAATCACGCCAAGTGTCGACGGGGTTGCATGCGCCAAGCCCGAGCACCAACGTCAGAATGGCGAACCGGCGCACCGCACACCGGGAGAACTGGGGTATGCCCATCATCATGACCGCATTCCCGACGGAGCCGCAGGGTGCCGCTCGGGCGCACGCCCTCCAGCCGCTGCACACTCTCGCGGCGCCGGTGTATTAGATCCGTCCCGGCGCGTCACTACATTTGATGACGTGAAAAATCGATCGCACGAGCCGAAAACGACCATGCCGGAGAGGAACCGGAGCGAACCCGGAGGGGAAGCCGCGCCGCATCGGGAGGATCAGGCGAGCAACCTCCCGCCGGATCTCTCTGAGCTGTCGCAGCAGATCTCCGATATCGCCGAAAAAAGCCGGCATCTCGTCGCGGAATTCCTTAAGCGGCAATCCGCCGAGAATGGCGTCGGAATGGCGAACCCGCTGAGCATCGGTGCCGCCTTTTTCGAGATGACGGCGCGGATGATGTCGGACCCTTCGCGACTAGTTCAGGCGCAGCTGTCGTTGTGGAACGACTACTTGACCCTGTGGCAGCGCACTGCCCAGCGGTTTCTTGGCGGCAGCGCGGAGCCGATGATCGAACCGCCGGCCGGCGACCGGCGTTTCCGTGATAAGGCGTGGACCGACAATACGCTCTTCGACTTCATCAAGCAGAGCTATTTGCTGACCGCGCGCTGGCTGCAGGGGACGGTCAAGCAGGTCGATGGCATCGACGAGCGCACCGCGCGCAAAGTTGATTTCTACACGCGCCAGTTTGTCGACGCGATCGCGCCGTCAAACTTCCTGATGACCAACCCCGAAGTGCTGCGGGCGACGATCGAAAGTCGCGGCGAAAACCTGATCAACGGGCTGAAGAACCTACTCGACGATCTCGAACGCGGCAAAGGACGGCTAGCGATCAAGATGACCGAAATGGCGGCGTTCCGCATCGGCGAGAATATTGCGGTGACGCCGGGCAAGGTCGTCTACCAGAACGACCTCTTGCAGCTGATCCAATACGAACCGACGACCGCGACGGTCAAGCGCCGGCCGCTCCTGATCATCCCGCCCTGGATCAACAAGTTTTATATTCTCGATTTGCGGCCCGCCAATTCCTTCATCCGCTGGGCGGTCGGCGAGGGCCACACGGTCTTTGTGATCTCCTGGGTCAACCCTGACGAGCGGCTCGCCGCCAAGACGTTCGCCGACTACATGCGCGAAGGCCTGCTTGCGGCCCTCGGCGCGATCGAAGAGGCAACCGGCGAACGGGAGGCGAACGTGATTGGCTATTGCCTCGGCGGCACCTTGCTGGCGAGCACCCTCGCCTATATGGCCGTCAAGCAGGACACCAGGATCAAGAGCGCCACATATTTCGTGGCGATGGTCGATTTCGCCGAGGCCGGCGAGCTCTCGGTCTTTATCGATGAGGAACAGCTGGCGGCGCTGGAAGAGCGGATGAACGCCAAGGGTTATCTCGAAGGCCGTGCCATGGCGACGACTTTCAACATGCTGCGCGCCAACGATCTGATCTGGTCCTTTGTCGTCAACAACTATCTGCTCGGCAAGTCGCCCTTCCCGTTCGACCTCCTTTACTGGAACGCTGATTCGACGCGCATGCCGGCGGCGATGCACAGCTTTTATCTGCGTAACATGTACCAAGAGAATCTGTTGGTTAAGCCCGGCGGCATCAGCCTCGACGGGGTGCCGATCGAGCTGCGCAAGATCAAGACCCCGTCCTTTCTGTTGTCGACACGCGAAGACCACATCGCCCCCTGGCGGTCGACCTATGCTGCAACCCAGCTCTACAGGGGCCCGGTCAAGTTCGTGCTGTCGGCTTCGGGTCATATCGCCGGCGTCGTCAACCCTCCGGGCAGCAAGTACGGCCACTGGGAGAACGACAACAACCCGCCGACGCCGGAGGAATGGTTTGCCACCGCTACCGCAGTGCCCGATTCGTGGTGGCCGGTTTGGGAGCATTGGGTCTCCCAATATTCCGGCGGCGAGGTGCCGGCGCGCCACCCCGGCGACGGCAAGCTGAAACCGCTCGAGGACGCCCCCGGCTCCTATGTAAAGGTCCGCGCCGAGGATTGACGAAACCGCGCCGGCCGAGGCGATCTCTCGGGCTTAGGGGTCGAAAAACAACGAAAATCGCGATCTTAGACCCGGATCGGCATAGACCGCGATGTAAAGGAAGGCAGTGACGAACCCCCATTGTTGAATGAGGCCACACAGCCAATCGCGGTTCTCGGCGAGCGCGGCAAAAGTCAGATAACGGTGTCCCCCGAAGGCAACGAAGG
>DASQCY010000196.1:0-10859 GCA_035634495.1 Allostellaceae bacterium | reverse complement strand
CCGGTGCGGAGGTCGACGAGCTGACCTTTGCCGAATGGCAGCGCCTGATCGCCTTCAATCTCGACGGAACCTTTCTCTTCACCCACGCCGTGGTGCCGATCATGAAGCGCAGGCGGCATGGCAAGATCGTGAACCTCGCCTCGATCGCCGGCCGCGGCTTGAGCCCGACGAGCAGCAGCGCCTATGCCGCCGCGAAGGGCGGGATCATCGCCTTCACGCGCAAGCTCGCCTTCGAGCTCGGACCCTTCGGCATCACGATCAACGCGATTGCGCCGAGCCTGACCCTGACCGAGCGCATTCGCCCACATTGGGAGAGGCGGACACAAGAGGCGCAGGCCGCGGAAATCGCGCGCACGCCGTTGCGCCGCGTCGCTGAGGCGGGCGACCAGGCCAAGGTCGTTTGCTTTCTCGCATCGAGCGACGCCGACTTCGTGAGCGGCGTCACGATCGACGTAACCGGGGGAAATTGACGCGATGACGACTTTCGTTTTGATCCACGGCTCCTATCAGGGCGGCTGGATCTGGCAGCGCGTGGCGAGCCGTCTGCGCGGTGCCGGGCACATGGTTTATGCCCCGACGTTGGACGGCTGCGCCGAGCGCAAACACCAGGTCCGCGCCGGCATCACCACCGAGACGCACGCCGCCGAAATCGCCGAGATGCTGTTTTATGAGGACCTGAAAGACGTCGTCATGGTGGGCACAAGCTCGGGCGGCATGGTCCTGTGCCGTGCCGCAGAAGCGGCGCGCGATCGGATCGCCCGATTAGTGTTTGTCGATGCGCTGGCGCTCTTCGAGGGAGAGCGGATCCGCGATATCGTCCAGCGCTCGACGGCGATGCCGAGCGGGCTCACCGCGGGGCCTTCACGCGAGGATGCCGAAACCCGGCTGTTCGCCGATCTCGATCCGGCGACACGCGCCTGGGCTCTCGCGCGCTACACGCTACACCCGATCGGCATTTACGAGCATCCGGTGCGGCTGCAGAGCTTCTGGAGGCAGCCATGGGCCGCAACGGTGATTTGGTGTCGCCGCGCTGTGAACCCCGGCGAGGCACATCAGCGCCGGGCCGCCGAGCAGCTCAAGGCAAAGTGGTTCGAGCTCGACACCGGCCACTATCCGATGCTCAGCACGCCAGAAGAGCTGACCGCGCTGCTGACCAAGTAGCCGTCGGCTTTCCGGTCACTTGAGCTGATCGGTGACCTTGTCGATGCCCGCCTTTGAGCAAGCCTCGTCCTTCTCGCCACCGGGCGCGCCGGACACGCCGACCGCCCCGATGACTTCGTCGCCCACTTTGATCGGCAATGCGCCCTGCGCCGCAATGATGCCGCTGAGGTGTACCGCGCCCATAGTCGGATTGTCCTTGACCCGCTGGACGAACTCCCCTGATGGGATGCGGAAAGTACGCGCGGTGTAAGCCTTGCGCTGGCTATTCTCCATCGTGTGCGGCGGGGCGCCGTCACCGCGGACCGCGACGAGAACCTCGCCGTTGCGCCCGAGCACATGCACCGAGACGTGATAGCCCTGCTTTGTGCAGGTCTCGAGCGCGGTTTGCGCGATAGTCAACGCCATCGCGGCCGACAGGCTCTTTTCGTTGAGCAATTGTGCGCTCGCCGGAGATGCGAGCGCGCAGGCGAGGCCGATGATGGCCAGGCGATTCGCTGCCGTAGACATGCTTCAGGCCCTCCCTCGAATTTCGGTAACCGCATTGTCGAGTGTGATGCGCGCGCCGAGCGATCACATTTTCGCGCGGTCTTCACAGAGAGCAAGCCAGACCATTGATGATGTGGGCTTTTGCGCGTAACCAAGGCACGTAGTCTAGGATATGCATCCACCGCGCCCGCGCCGGGCCCGTCCGACGCGAGAGGCCGAGTCGCCAAGGGGAGACGCCGATGGAATTTGCCACCTGGTCGCCGCGCATGTTGTCAGTGCTGCGGATCATGACCGCACTGCTGTTCATACAGCACGGGACAGCGAAGTTTTTCGGCTTTCCGGGCCCGGGCCCGGCGCTGACCCCGCTTGTCGTTGTCCAAGGCATACTCGAGCTCGGCGGCGGGATTCTGCTTCTGATCGGCTTCTACACGAGAACTGTCGCCTTCATCCTATCTGGCGACATGGCCGTCGCCTACTTCATGGTCAAAGCACCAAAATCGTTCTTTCCATACCTTAATAATGGTGATTTAGATATTCTTTATTGCTTTGTCTTCTTCTATATCTTCGTCGCCGGAGGCGGGGTTTGGAGCGTCGACGCGCAGCGCTCGAGCAGGCGCGGCCTCGCTCCGGCGACGTAGAGTTTCGATCCTCGCCTTCATCTCCGGCGGCGGCCAGTCCTCGAGCAGCCAGTTGGGCAACGGGTCGCCGGGACCGCTGATCGCTATGTCGCTCCTTGCGCCCTGGCTATTTCCTCGGCTGTGTAGCGGTAGGCGCGAAACACCTGGTTGGTTTGATCCTGCGGTCGTGGGGATCCGCCAAAGTACGGATTGACATACTCCCAGACCACAGTGCCTTCAGGGGTGACCTCGAAGAACCGGCCGAACCATCCCTCGTTGATGAGCGTGTTGCCGTTTGGCAGACGCTGAGCGTTCGATATCCTGGGGCTGAAGAAATTTGACACCGGAGTCTCTTGGTATTTCCACACGATTTCTTTGGTCGCCGGATCGATTTCCAGCACCCGTGAGAAAGGGAACGTTTGGTCCAAGCGATGTGGTCCATTGTCGAAAAGCAAGATATGGCCGTTCGGCAGGATGGACGGCGCGTGCTGGCCGGAAAGCGGGGGTGCACTGAGCTTCCAGTAGATCTCCCCTGTCCGACGATCGAGCATCACAACGGTCGAGATATTGCGGAAACTGAGCATAATATTGCCGTCCGGCAATTCACAGAACCCGTTCGCAAAGGGCCACCCGTCGCGATTGTCTTGCACGGCTGTTATGCCGTTTACAGCGGGATCGAGATGCTCCCAGCTTTGCCACTCCCACACGATCTTTCCGTCTGTCGTCATCTCTACGAGGTAGTCGCCGACGATCTTGCTGTCGTCGACTTCGGTACCGGGACGACCGCCGCGGACCTTCGGGACGACCGCATCCGGAAGCGGCTTCTTGCAGATCAGAAGGACGTTGCCGTTCTTCAGTCGGATGCCGTCGTGAGTGTGGTCGGGATGGTGCACTTCCCACAAGACCTGCCCCTTCCAATCAGCCTCAAGCGCGGCGCCACACATGTAGGCCGCACGGCCAACGAAGCTCTGATTCGGGATCTTGCCGTTGTAGAAAAGCGTACCGCGGTCGGTGAGATAGCCGTAGCCGGGCGGGTAGGGCATATCCCAGCTATGGACAACATTTCCCTGCAAATCGATGAGGAAGACGGTCTTGTTGGTGTTTGCTGATGGGGCAAACAGTGTGAACCCCGGGGAAGCGCGGTCCGGATCGTATCCGCGGAAGCCGACACCGCGGCGTTTTATGGTGTTAGGTTCGATCCCTCGGTGTACGGCCGAACCCACCGTCGTCTGGGCGGCGGCATTGCCGGTAATTCCGAAGGTGGCGCTTAAAGCGCCTATGCTTCCTGATACTCCAGCTAGTCGAATAAGGCCCCGGCGTGGTATCTTCGTTTTCATCGACTAGACCCTCCCACCGGAGCAGCGGCTCCGCCCCGTTACGTTTCTATCCCTATAACATTGATTCGTTTCCTCGCCTTCATCCTTTTACGTGCACTCGCCGAGAGGGTTCTTTCCCACGCTCAGCATGGGCCAGTTGGCGATTCTTTTCCGCGTTGTGTTTCGCTACCTCTTCGTCGCCGGCGGTGGCCCGTGGAGCGTCGACCAGCGGCGGGCGTCGTAGATTCTCAGGCCGGGGCGCGGCGCAGGCTCGCGATCCTCGCCTTCATCTCGGCCGGCGGCCAGTCCTCGAGCAGCCAGTCGGGCAGCGGCTCGCCGGGCCCGCTGACCTTTAGCGCCTCGTCCTGGTCGGCCCGGCCATCGGGGAACAGCCGCAATGCGTGCGGCAGCTCGTAATAGATTTCGAGCGTGTTGCCGTCGGGATCGGCGAAATAGAAGCTGCGCTGATTGATATGGTTGGTGGCTCGCAGGATCTCGACGCCGCTGCCGACGAGGTGAGCGTAGGCGTCGCGCAAGGCTATGTAGCTGCCGACTTGAAACGCGATGTGTCCGAGGCCGATTTGCCCGTGCTGCGGGCGCTGCGCTGTCTCGGGCGTCGGATGCTGACCGATGTCGAGCGTGTGAAAGTTGTCGCCCAGTGTCATGAACACGCCACCGTGCTCCGGGTCCTCCTCGGCGATCACAAAAGCCGAGCAGGTCTCGGTAGAACCACTTCGAGACCTCCTGATCGGCGACCCTCAGATTGACGTGGCCAATACTTTCAACTTGATCATGGCCCTGTTTGACCTTTCTACGAAAGATACAGCGAAGGTTATGCGCCCGCGCCCGCGCCGCAAGCGCGGCGCTGTGGCGCCTGAGGGCAATGATCACGATCCGAAAATCGCCCAATTCATATTGTAGGTTCGCAACTCTTGCTCGAACGGGCATTTCAACCTGAAGGGGAGTTTTTGCTGTAGACTTGCTGCAGTTGCAGCGACTGTCGATTCGCTGCACAACGATTGATTGCGGAGAACGACTGGCTTCAGGCGCTTATCCAGTCCAAGCCTGTGCCCATTCGAATGGCAGCCATCGCGAAGACGCAGGCAACATCGCGCCGGCAAGCGCTGCGTTCGGGTTATTCTCACATCATAGCCGCCGCGGTTGCGTAGGAGCGAAGTTATGAGCATCAGCCTGTCCGTGGAACGCGGCGATCGACGCCGGATCGCGGAGAGCACCGCCTTCTCGATCATTCTGGCGCTCGGGTTTTCACACTTCCTCAACGACATGATGCAGTCGCTGCTGCCGGCACTCTATCCGATGCTGAAGGGCGCCTACGGGCTCAGCTTCGCCCAGATCGGGATGATTACCCTGACCTCGCAGCTGATCTCGTCCGTGCTGCAGCCGGCGGTCGGGATGTTCGCTGACCGTCGGCCGCAACCCTACTCGCTCGCCGTCGGCATGGGTGTCACGTTCATCGGTCTGTTGCTGCTGGCGGGCGCCGGCAGCTATCCGATGCTCGTCTTTGCGGCGGCATTGGTCGGCGTCGGTTCCGCGGTCTTCCACCCGGAAGCCTCACGGGTGGCGCGCATGGCCTCGGGCGGGCGCCACGGCTTGGCACAATCGCTGTTTCAAGTCGGCGGTAATGTCGGATCGTCGCTCGGGCCTGTGCTCGCGGCCTTTATCGTGATCCCGCGAGGTCAATCGAGCATCGGATGGTTTTCAGCGGCGGCATTGCTGGCAATGGCGGTGCTGTTCGCGGTCGGCAATTGGTACCGTCGAGAGCGCGTTGCGCCGCCGCGGTCGGCGGGGCGGTATATGTCCGAACGACCCGGACTGTCGCGGCGTCGGGTCGCCTGGTCGATCGCGATCCTGCTGGCGGTGATCTTCTCCAAATCCTTCTATACGACCAGCCTCAACAGCTATTTCACCTTTTACCTGATCAGCAGATTCGACCTGCCGATCGAGACCGCCCAGATCTACCTGTTCGCCTTTCTCGCATCGGTGGCCGTGGGCACGTTGATCGGCGGCCCGGTCGGAGACCGGATCGGCCGCAAAGCCGTGATCTGGGTTTCGATCGTCGGGGTGTTGCCGTTCACTCTCGTGCTCCCCCACGCGAACCTGTTTTGGACCGGCGTCCTGACCGTCGTAATCGGGATGACCTTGGCGTCCGCCTCTTCGGCGATCATCGTCTACGCGCTGGAATTGGTGCCGGGTCGCATCGGCATGGTGGCCGGGCTGTTCTTCGGCTTGTCGTTTGGCATGGCCGGCATCGGAGCCGCGGTGCTCGGCCGGGTAGCCGATGCCACCAGCATAGAGACGGTCTATCGGGTGTGCGCGTTCCTGCCGGCGATCGGTTTGCTGACGGCGCTGCTGCCTGACCTCGGCCGCCCTAAGCCGATCGCCGCACCGAAATTGCGGGCGGCGGGGCAGCAGGGCCAGCTCTAGGTGGCGCGTAGTGAATCGTCTTCGCGCGGTGCGGCAGGCTTCTCGCCGCGATGAAAGTCGAGCGCAGCTCCATTCATGCAGTAACGCAGACCGGTGGGCTGCGGGCCGTCGTCAAAGACATGACCGAGATGGCCGCCGCACCGCCTGCAATGCACTTCGGTGCGGGTCATGAAGAAACTGCGGTCGGTCTGCGTCTCGACCCCCTGCTCAACTGGCGCCGAGAAACTCGGCCAGCCGGTTCCACTATTGAACTTGGCGTTGGAGGCGAACAGCGGTTGGCCGCAACCAGCACAATGGTAGATGCCCTCCCCGTACTCCTTGTCCAGCGGGCTCGAACCGGCGCGTTCGGTACCGTGCTCGCGCAACACCCGGTACTGCGCCGGAGAGAGCTTGCGTCGCCACTCCTCCTCACTCAGCGCGACCGCGAATTCCTTCGCTGACGTCTGTTTTCGGCCTCCGAGGCGGCCCAATAGACCCTCTGCCATGACTTTCCCTCTCCGGATGCGGAGTGCAACACAACGGAAGATTGGAGCGGCGATGCCTTGCGGTGCCGGGAACTCAGTGCACCCGCTCGCCCTTGCCGGGGACCGGGCGGAGCAATTCCGCAGTCGAACGGGCGATCCAGCACCACACGACACAGGTCAGCTCGTCGTCACTGCGGCGCAATCGTTGCGCCTCGCGCTGCGCGATTTCCGCGGCAGCGGCACCGTGCCTGCGGACGAGGAGCAAGGCCGCCTCCCAGATCTTGCGCTCGTTGGTCATCGTCATCATCCGCGACATCATAACCGCAAAGCCTCGTGGAGCACAGAAGTTCCCGCGGATTTACCGTGTTCGTAGCGACGGTCTCCCAATCTATCCAACATGTAGTGCCGTCGGCCTCGATGGACACCGAATGCTGCTTGCGCCGATCCCGGCCATCTTTATATTCGCACCATGCCCGACCTTTTCGACGCGCCGATCACGCGATCCACTGACAGCTATTCCGCAAAGGATATCGAGGTTCTCGAAGGGCTCGAGCCGGTGCGCCGCCGCCCCGGCATGTATGTCGGCGGCACCGACGAACGCGGGCTGCATCACCTCGCCGCCGAAGTGCTCGACAATGCTATGGACGAGGCCGTCGCCGGCTATGCCACGCGAATCGAGATCGAGCTCGCCGCGGGCGACTGGGTTATAGTCCGTGACAACGGTCGCGGCATCCCGATCGATCCTCATCCCCGCTTTCCTGACAAGTCGGCCCTCGAGGTCATCCTGACCACCCTGCATTCCGGGGGCAAGTTCGGCGGCGACGCATACCGGACCTCGGGCGGCCTGCATGGCGTCGGGGTGTCTGTCGTCAACGCGCTCGCCGACCGGCTCGAGGTCGAGGTGGCGCGCGATCGGCGACTGTGGAGCCAGAGCTACCGCCGAGGGGTCCCGGAGACGGGGCTTATCGACCGCGGGCCGGTAAACAATCGGCGCGGCACGACCTTACGATTCCACCCCGATCCCGAGATTTTCAGCGGCATCGGATTTCGCCCGG
Source organism: Allostellaceae bacterium (assembly GCA_035634495.1). Lineage (GTDB taxonomy): Bacteria > Pseudomonadota > Alphaproteobacteria > ATCC43930 > CGMCC-115725 > AP-15. The sequence goes on along the minus strand of DASQCY010000196.1, from coordinate 3,315 downwards.
CGACGCTCTACCGCATGGCACGGTCCAAGGCGTACCTGTTCCGCGGCCTTGAGATTCGCTGGGCTTGCGATCCGGCTCTCCCGCGTCCCGAGGGAGTTCCAGTCGAGGCCCGGCTGCACTTTCCAGGCGGGCTCGGCGACTTCCTCTCGGCGAGCCTCGACCAACGGGTGATGCTGACGCCGCGGCCATTCCTCGGGCGTGTTGACTTTGCGGAAGGCGGCGGCGTCGAATGGGCGGTGGCGTGGCCGGAACAGGAGGAGGATGGCTTCAGCCATTCCTATTGCAACACGATTCCGACACCCGAAGGCGGGACCCACGATGCCGGGCTGCGCAGCGCGCTGGTGCGAGGGGTCAAAGGGTATGGTGAACTTGTCGGCAATCGCCGCGTCGCTCAGGCGACCGGCGAGGACGTCACCTCGGGCGCAGCCCTGCTGCTGTCCCTCTTCATGCGCGATCCCCAGTTTCAGGGTCAGACCAAGGAGCGGCTTGCCTCGACCGAGGCGACCAGGCTCGTCGAGAATGCCGTCAAGGATCATTTCGATCATTGGCTGAGCTCAGATCCGGCCACCGCGCGGCTGCTCCTCGACCACATTGCGGAACGGGCCGAAGAGCGTCAGCGGCGGCGCCAGCAGCGCGAGCTGGCACGAAAGACCGCGACCCGCAAGCTGCGCCTGCCGGGCAAGCTCGCCGACTGCACCCGCGAGAGTGCATTGGGCACCGAGATCTTTCTCGTCGAAGGCGACAGCGCCGGCGGCTCGGCCAAGCAGGCACGCGACCGTGAGATCCAAGCAATCCTGCCGCTGCGCGGCAAGATCCTCAACGTGGCGAGCGCGTCGGCCGACAAGATGCGCGCGAACCAGGAGCTCTCCGACATCATTCTGGCGCTCGGCGCCGGCTCGGGTTCGCATTACCGCGAGGAGGCGTTACGCTACGAACGTATCATCATCATGACCGACGCCGATGTCGACGGGGCGCACATCGCTTCGCTGTTGATGACGTTCTTCTTTCGCGAGATGCCGCACCTCGTTGAGAACGGTCACCTTTTTTTGGCACTTCCGCCGCTCTACCGCCTGACCCAGGGTGATACGACCCTCTACGCCCGCGACGATCCGCATCGCGAGGAGATACTGCGAACCGCTTTCACCGGCCGCGGCAAGGTCGAGGTCAGCCGCTTCAAGGGCCTCGGCGAAATGCCGGCGCGCTACCTCAAGGCGACGACGATGGATCCTGCACAGCGCACATTGCTGCGGGTCACACTACCGCCCAAGGCCGACCCGGCAGCGATCGAGGCCCCGGCCGACGAGCTCGCCCGCACGCAGGCGCTGGTCGAAACCCTGATGGGACGGCGCCCCGAGCTGCGCTTCGAATACATTCAGAAAAACGCCCGCTTCGCCCGTGATCTCGACGTGTGAACACCACTTGCGCAGATCGGCGACGCCGCTTAACTAAGACGCGTCGACCCGTTTGAATTCGGCTTCCCGGCCTGCGGGCGTTTGCAATCGTCCGACCGTGTCTCCCGAGCCAATCGATGTCCGATGCGTCGCGCTTGCGCGGCGGCCTAGATACTACTTGGAGTTCTTGCTAATGGCGACCGGTACGGTCAAATGGTTTAACGCGCAAAAGGGTTACGGGTTCATCCAGCCCGAAACTCCCGGCGCTGATGTCTTCGTCCATATCTCCGCCGTCGAACGCGCGGGGATGGATAATCTCCGTGAGGGCCAAAAGCTGAGCTATGAGCTTGAGCAAGGTCAGCGCGGCCGCGTGTCTGCGGTGAATTTGCGCCCGGTCTGAGGTGAGGGCGGAATGTTGACGCGGGGGCGCCTCGGCGCCCCCGTCCCTTTAACAAGGAGATCTGTTTGGCCAAGGAAGACCTGATCGAGTTCGAAGGCACCGTACAAGAGCTGCTCCCCGATGCCCGTTTTCGAGTAAAGCTCGACAATGGGCATGAGACTCTTGCCTATTCATCCGGCAGGATGAAGAAAAACCGCATCCGCATTCTGGCCGGCGATCGAGTCACCGTGGAAATGACCCCCTACGACCTGACCAAGGGCCGCATCAACTTCCGCCACAAAGATGAACGCGCGGCACCACCAATGGCACCTCGCCCCCAATATCGCCGCCGCTGAAGCTCGTTTCCGAAAACTGCTCTCTTTGCTGGTAACGAGATTTACCCTATTCGGCGAGCATGCCTCCCACCCAAAAAATGTTTGACATTCCCCGTGTCGAACCCAAATAGGGTGCAAGCTACAACATTCGTAATTGTTACAAAAAGGCTACAACTTCTCGATGGGTTTTTTAGAACTTGGTCTATCGCCTGAAGTTCTTCAGGCAGTCTCCGACGCCGGCTATTCGATCCCCACTCCGATCCAGGAACAAGCGATCCCCCACGTCCAGTGCGGCCGAGACGTCCTCGGTTGTGCGCAGACGGGTACCGGCAAAACGGCGAGCTTCGTGCTGCCGATGATCGATAAGCTGGCGGCCGGACGCGCGCGGGCGCGGATGCCGCGCTCGCTGATCCTCGAGCCGACACGCGAGCTCGCGACCCAAGTGGCGGCTTCCTTCGAGCTCTACGGCAAGCACCATCGGCTGACGATGGCGCTGTTGATCGGCGGCGAAAGCTTTGTCGATCAGGAGCGCAAGCTCGATCGCGGCGTCGACGTGCTGATCGCTACCCCGGGACGTCTTCTGGACCTGTACGGCCGCGGCAAGATCCTGCTGTCCGACGCACGCATCCTGGTGATCGACGAGGCGGACCGGATGCTCGACATGGGGTTCATCCCCGATGTCGAACGCATCGTCGGCCTTTTGCCCGAGCCACGGCAGACGTTATTCTTCTCGGCCACGATGCCGGTCGAGATTCGCAAGCTCGCCGAAGCGTTTCTTCGCGACCCCGTGGAGATCGCGGTAGCGCCGCCCGCTTCGCCTTCCGCGACTGTCGTGCAATCGCTCGCGGTGATCCGCCCGGAAGACAAGCGCGAAGCTTTGCGCCGTCTGATCAGATCTGAGGACGTCAAAAACGCGCTGATCTTTTGCAATCGGAAACGCGACGTCGATATCCTGTTCCGCTCACTCACTCGACACAGCTTCGATGCGGCGGCGCTGCACGGCGACATGCCGCAGCCAAAACGGACAGAGACCCTGGAGCGCTTCCGTAAGGGGGAGATCCGGCTGCTGGTCGCGAGCGATGTCGCGGCCCGCGGCCTGGACATCCAAGGCTTGAGCCACGTCTTCTGCTTCGACGTGCCGGTGCACGCCGAGGACTACATCCATCGCATCGGTCGCACCGCCCGCGCCGGCCGCCTCGGCCGGTCCTTC
>DASQCY010000195.1:0-4407 GCA_035634495.1 Allostellaceae bacterium | reverse complement strand
GCTGCATCAGAGGCCGTCCCGATACCGGCGTCGAGCACCACTGGTACGGGGCTGCGCGAGCAGATCAGCTCGATCGCCGCCGGGTTCGCAATACCCATCCCCGAGCCGATTAGCGACCCCAACGGCATCACCGCGGCGCAGCCTACATCGGCCAGCTTTTGGCAAGTGACCGGATCCTCGTTGCAATAGGGGAGCACGGTAAACCCGCTGCGCACCAACTCTTCGGCTGCACGAACGAGCTGCTCCACATCGGGATAAAGCGTTTCACGGTCGCCAATCAGCTCAAGCTTTAGCCATTCCGTATTGAGCGCTTCGCGGGCGAGCTCGGCGGTTAGAACAGCATCACGGACGGTGGCGCAGCCAGCCGTGTTCGGTAGCAGCCGATACCGCCCACCGAGTAGATCCACTAGACTTTCGGCATAGCCTTCTAAGCTGATCCGCCGGATCGAGACCGTAACAATCTCTGCGCCGCTCGCCTCGAGGCAGTCGAGCAGCATCTGCTGGTTCGGGTAGCCGGCAGTTCCGACGAAGATCCTCGATGAGAGCGCGGTGCCGGCTATCAGTAGCGGGTCGGTCATTGGATAAGGTCCAAAAGCGGTTGCATCAGCCGCCGGAGAACGGGCGCACAATCTCGACGTCGTCGCCCGGCGAGAGGGATCTGGAGGGCCACTCCGACCTGCGGACGACTATACCGTTGACAGCGATAGCAAGAAACCGCGCGGCTGGGTCGACGCCGAGGGCGACGAGGAGTTCGACGACCGTCGCGACCGCGAGTTCCTCCTCTACGCCGTTGATCCGCACCCGCGTCATCGCGCCTCCGGAGCAGTCACCAGGCCCGACCTCACACCGGCGCCGACCCGAGCATTTAGGAAACGTTCCGGTGTGAACGGCCGTGCACACTCGGGCAACCGGCCTGTCAAAACATAGGCGCTGATCGACCCGGCCGTCACCGGTGTCAGCAGGATCCCGTTGCGATGGTGTCCGGTCGCCATTATGAGCCGATCGATACCGCTCGAGCCAAGCATCGGCGCGTCGTCGCGAGAACCCGGGCGGAACCCGACCCAGGTTTCGACGACCGGCAACTCCTCGATCGTCGGCACCGCACGCCAAGCTCCCTCGATCAGCGTCAGCAGGCCGCCTGCCGTCATCGAGTCATCGAAGCCGCGTTCTTCGACGGTGCCGCCGACCACGAGCCGTCCATCTCGGCGCGGTACCAGATATCCGCCACGCGGCAGCCACATCACGTGACGCAATAACGGCGTTTCCAGGTCCATGCGCAGAGCCAGCATCTGTCCCTTGATCGGGCGAACCGGCGGCAGGTGCGAGCGGGGAATACCACCGATCTCTCGCGACCACGCACCTGCCGCCAGAACGACGACATCCGCCCGGTCGTAGCCGCGATCGGTAACCACGCCGCAAGCACGCGCGGAGGCGATGTCGACTTCGTGCACCGGGCAATGTTCGTACAGCATAACGCCAGCACGGCGCACCGCTTCGGCAAGGGCATAGCCGAGAAGGCGATTTTCAACCTGATGATCTCGCAAGCTCAGCACCGCCCCGGGAATGCCGGGTCGCAAATGCGGCTCGCGGCGGCGCGCCTCCGCGCCCGACAGCCAGTCGAGTTCGAGGCCTAGGCTTTTTTGAAATTCGTAAGTAAAGCGGAGCTGCTCGGCATCGTCGCGGGTCAACGCAACAACCATCGTGCCTTCGTCTCGGTAGTCGATCGAGATCCCGGACGCAGCTTCGAGCTCGCGCGCGAAATCGGGCCACAGCCTCTGACTTTCGAGCGCCAAGGTGAGCAGCTTCTCCTCGCCGGGTTCGGTCTCGACCGCGGCGGCCAGCATGCCGGCGGCGGCCCAGCTCGCGCCCCGTCCGGCTTCGCCGCGATCGTAGACGGTAACAGGACAGCCGCACTGCGCAAGACGCCATGCAATGCTCAGCCCCATCACGCCGGCGCCGATCACGACGGTTTTCGGGAGAGACGACGGAGCAATGATCGACGGGGTAATGGCGGACTCCCTCCGCCGGGCTCGCCCGGCCAGGTTCAGTGGGTTTAATCTCAGCCGCTCTCGTCACGCGGCATCTGCCGCGGGGCTAAGCGGCACCCCAGCCTCTTGCCAATTTCGGACCGAGACCTTACCGATGCAAGGATTTTCTTCCCCCAGCCGAGCTGCGCCGGCCCCCTCAACGGAACTGCCCGTAGCGCAAGAGAGGTGCCCTTCTATCGCTTCGCTCGGGTTGGCCCGCAGAATTAGTGCGGCCGCAAAGCAGTGGACAGTGGTGCGGTTGCAGGTTGGGAAAGCCTCGACACCGTGTCCGGGTTTTGGCGTAACGACTTCGCGATCTTCCCGTGCGACCACCAATTCCACGCCAGCGCCTCGCCTAGCTGGCTGGCGAGACAGCCGTAGCTCGCGTCGGTCATGTGGAGCCCGTCGGGGCCGATCATCGCCGCAGGCGCCAGCTGCTGAGTATGATCCCATTCCTGCATGATCTCAAATCGACGAAACAGGCCGACGTGGTTGCTATGGGCGATCTCTCCGATCACCCGTTCCATCTCGCCCCAAGCTGGTCGCGCGAGAACCCGTCGCGCGTATTGCAGATCCATCAGGACGATGTCGATCCCGTCCTCCTTCATCGAGGAGACGCCTCGCCGGATCAATTGTTCGTCGGCGGCTAAGTCGTCGCGCCTCAGGACAGCATTCGTGCCGACTTGCCAGATCACCAGATCGGGATGCTCCGCGACGACATCACGATCGAGACGGTTCAGCTCTTCGCCTACGTCCTGGCCGCCGATGCCCCGGTTCAGAACTCGGATCTCAAGACCCGGAAAACGGTCCCTCAGCTCCCCCTCGAGGCGGCTGGGATAACTCATGGACGGGGCGCTCGCGCCGACGCCTAATGTCGAGGAAGAGCCCATCGCGACGATGATCAACGGGCCTCCCTGATCGATTCGACCGACGCTGCGATCGAGCGCCACCCCAATCCCGGATAGCGCCGGCGACACTGCGCAGCTCGGGACGCCGACGGTCTCTGGCTGCTCGGCGAGCGCCGGACCGAGCGACGCCAGCACGCCGGCAAGGGCGGCAGCAAACCGTCTCATTGTGGGATGATGCGTCATTGGAGCGCCAATCGGATCGCTTCCCCCAGCTTGCGGCCGATACATTCGTAGACACTTGCTGCCAGGCTCGCCCGCTCGTCCTTGGCCACTCCGTCAAAATTGAACACGTTCTGCTCGCTCCAGTACCGCATCATCTCGAATCGCGGGAGGACATACAACTCGTTAACCTCGCCGACTCGATGAAGGGTGCTCAAATACCGCTCGAAGTCGATGACGGTCACCGTGCTGCGAGAGAATTGCATATCGATGAGAATCATGTCGATGCTGCGTGTCTTGAGTTGGTCGATCCCATCTTGCAGCGCCGCCGCGAAATCATCGATTTCGACCCCGCGGACGGCATCAGTAGTGCCGGTCTCCCAAATCACCAGGATCGGGTCCTCGGCGATGACATCGCTTGGAAACCGCTCCAGCATCTGCTCCGCGGTTTGTCGCGGAACCCCCTTATTGACCACGGTGATCGGGACAGCCGGGTACCAACTGTGAAGTATTTCCTGTAACCGATGTGGATAGGCGAGGTCAGACGATCCCGCGGCCGCGCCGGTGGTGGAAGCTCCACCGATTGCGACGATCTTGACCGGATTCCCTGCCCGCAGCCTTTCGCTCAGATGCGGCAAGGTGACTTCGACCCGTATCAACTCGGTCGGAACATCGCACCGGGCATCGCCGCCGAAAGCGGACGGCAAAGACATAATTGCTGCGGCCCCCAAACCGCCTGCCAGATGAAGCGCCCGCTGCATTAAGCCGCAGGTTAGGTGACGCCTCATCATGGGTTCGTCCCAATTCCACGGGTGAGCGCCGCTCCCGTCGAGTGCACTGTTCCACCCATGCTTTTATACCAGTCAATCATTTTCGCGGTTAAGCACAACGCAAGAATGCCGGAGACATTGACGGCGAGCTGCGTCACGATTGCCGAATTATACTCCGACAAGACAAAATGACCGAGCGCCGATAACAATATACCAAAGCAAAAAACTTCCAACGACTGTTGACCGCACCAGATTAAAGGCTTTGCCATTGTAGAATGAAAGCATTTTATGTTGGGTCGTACTAAAGTTCCGACGACAACCACAGTGGCAAAGAAGGGTACGAGCCGGATCGCCGACAGATTATTCTTGTTGACCGGCCACAGTTCCTTCAAGAAGAGGCCGGGAAACGGGTCCCAGACCCCGTGGATCGTCCAGCTGAGCTTGATGATAAGCCCCACTGCGGCAATCACGATCGCCAACAGCAGAGGCGCGCCCGCGGCGCGCAACCATCGGCCCGCCAGAGCCTGGCCGAGACCGAGAGCG
>DASQCY010000194.1:0-2005 GCA_035634495.1 Allostellaceae bacterium | reverse complement strand
GCCGCGCGGCCAGCGATCCGCGAGAAGAACCGCGGGATCTGGCAGACCTACACCTGGTCCCAATACTACCGGGAGGTGTGCGACTTTGCGTCGGGTCTTGCCGCACACGGGTTTCGCCGCGGTGATTTGCTCGCCGTCATTGGCGACAACCGGCCGCGGCTTTATTGGGCGCAGCTTGCCGCGCAATGTCTCGGCGGCGTCGCGGTACCGGTGTACCAGGACTCGATTGCCGCCGAGCTGGTTTATGTTCTCGATCATGCCGAGGTCTCCGTGATCGTTGCCGAGGACCAGGAGCAAGTCGACAAGATCCTCGCCATCAGGGCTCAGTTGCCGCGCTTAACCCTCGTCGTGTTCGACGATCCGCGCGGCCTCCAACACTATGACATGCCGTTTCTCAAATCCTTCGAAGAGGTGCAGACGGTCGGGCGTAACTTTGCCGGGGCACACGCCGGTTACCTCGAGACCGAGATCGAGAAAGGTGCGCCTGACGATTTGGCGCTGCTCAACTACACTTCCGGGACTACCGGCCATCCCAAGGGAGTGATGCTGTCGCACGCCAATCTGCTCTGCGCCGCCGAGGCCTTCGCCAAAGCCGAAGAAATCAGGACGAGCGACGATATGCTCTGCTACCTGCCGATGGCCTGGATTGGCGACTCGTTGCTTTCGCTGGTGCTCCACCTGCTGGTTGGCTTCACCACCAATTGCCCCGAGCGCCCCGACACCGTACAGCGCGACTTGCGCGAGCTGGGACCCACCATCGGCATCGCGCCCCCGCGCATCTGGGAAAATATGTTGACCTCGCTGCGGGTCAGGGCCGCCGACGCGACGCCGACGAAGCGCCGGCTGTTCGATTTCTTCCAGCGCCTCGCCGAACAGGCCGAATTGCTGAAGGCTGAAGGCAAAAAGCCGAATCTGCCGATGCGGCTGGGTTTGACGCTCGGGGAGTTCACTACCTACGGACCGGTGCGCGATCAGCTCGGGTTGCGTCGCGCCCGCTGGTTTTATACGGGTGGCGCGCCGCTCGGCCCGGAGACCTTCCGCTTTTTCCGCTCGCTCGGCATCAATCTGAAGCAAGTCTGGGGCGCGACCGAGCTTTCCGGTCTCGCCTCCTTGCAGCCCGATGGCGAGGCGAACCCTGACACTGTGGGTCCGATGGTCGGCGGCACCGAACTGCGGATCAGCACAGACGGCGAGGTACAGATCCGGTCGCCTGCCGTATTCCGCGGCTATTACAAGCAGCCCCAGGCGACCCGCGATGCTCTGACCGAGGACGGCTGGTATCGCACGGGCGACTCGGGGTATGTCGACGAGGGCGGCCATCTCGTGGTCATCGACCGCGCCAAGGATGTCGGCAAGCTGGCCGACGGCACGCCTTTCGCGCCGCAATTCGTCGAGAACAAGCTCAAGTTCAGCCCATTTATCGGCGAGGCGGTGGCCTTTGGCGACGGCCGGCCTTTTGTGGCGGCGATGATCGCGATCGATCTCGATACCGTCGGCAATTGGGCGGAGCGCCACAACCTCGCCTACACTTCTTTTCAGGATCTGAGTGCCAAGCCGGAGGTGCGCGGGCTGATCCGCGACGAGATCAGGAAATGTAACGCTTCGCTGGCTGCCGGTTTGCGCGTCGGTCGCTTCGTGCTGCTCAATAAGGAGTTCGACGCCGACGACAACGAAATCACGCGCACGCGCAAGATCCGCCGCCGCTTTGTCGCCGAGAAGTATGCAGTTGTGGTCGAGGCGTTCTACCGCTGGGCGGACCAGGTGGAGCTCACGACCGAAATCACCTATGAGGACGGCCGCAAAGCGAGGCTCAACTCCACGATCGCAATCGACGACGTGGAGGACGCAGGCACACGAGTCCCGACGCGAGAGCCGGCTTACGCCTGAGTTCGCCCGTGCCTGAGTTCGAGTGGCAGTTCACCCTGGTTCTACTGACCAACGGCGTGATGATCGGGCTGATGTATGCGCTGATCGCGCTGGGCTTCGTGCTGATCTACAAGGCGAC
>DASQCY010000193.1:0-2567 GCA_035634495.1 Allostellaceae bacterium | reverse complement strand
GGCGGAGAACCAGTCGCTCGATGAGCTGATCAAGGCGAGCTATAGGGACACATCAAAAACCGGCGTGTTCAACAACTCCGCCCAGGTGTGGAATCACACCTTCTTCTGGAACTCGATGAAGCCGCGCGGCGGCGGCTCGCCGAGCGGTCAGATCGCTCAGGCGATCGATCGTGATTGCGGCGGCCTCGAAAAATTCAAGGAGCAATTCAAGGCGGCGGCGGTCGGTCAGTTCGGCAGTGGCTGGGCGTGGCTTGTCGCCGACGGTGGGAAGCTCAAGATCACCGCCACACCAAACGCGGTCAATCCGCTAGCCGAAGGCCAGACGGCGCTCCTCACCTGCGACGTATGGGAACACGCTTATTATCTCGACTTCCAGAACCGGCGCCCGGATTTCGTGCAGACCTTCCTCGACCATTTGGTGAATTGGGACTTCGTCGCGCAGAACCTGGCAAAGGCCCGCTGATCCTGTTGATCGTCCGAAAGAAAGGCCCCACGCCAGGGGCCTTTCAGGAGAGCGGCAGCAGCGCCGCGGCCACGTGGCGGTCCTCGGCGACGAGCACGTTGTAGGTGCGGCAAGCTGCTCCGGTGTTCATAGGTTCGAGCGCGATGCCGGCGGCGTGCAAAGTGTTACGCAGTGCGTGCGGGATCGCGCCGCCCATCGCGCGGCCGAGGCCGAGCAGAAGAATTTGCACCCCGCCATGCTCGATGACCGGCGCCAGGCTCTCCCAGGTGACGTCGGAGGCGCTGACTGCCGACCACGGCAGGGTGCGATCGGGGAACACCAGGACCGAGCCGCGGTAGATCGCTCCGGCGACCCGAAAGCCGGTCTCTCCATAGCGTTCGATGACCTGACGACCGGCCGGGACGAGCGGGGTCAGCTCCATTGGGACCGTCCGCGCGACCGCGGCGGGATCAGGAGGTCCCGGGCGCGCCGGCCTTTGCGGCTTCGCCCGAGCGAGCGATCCCGGCGCGGTTCGGCTGTACGTAGTAGAGGACGGGAGCCGCGATGAAGAGCGAGGAATAGGTCCCGATCACGACACCCCACAGCATCGCGATACTGAACCCCCGCAACACCTCGCCGCCGAGAAACAACAGCGACAAGACGGCGAGTGCGACCGTGCTGACAGTCAGGATGGTCCGCGACAAGGTCTCGTTGAGCGCGAGGTTGATCAGGTCGCGGAACGGCATCGTCCGGTACTTTCGCATCGACTCGCGTACGCGGTCGTAGATTACGACGGTGTCGTTGACCGAATAGCCCGCGACGGTCAGGATCGCCGCCAAGGTCGTCAGATTGAACTCGAGTTGCAATAGCGCAAACAATCCGACTGTGGTGACCACGTCGTGCAGCGTGGAGATCATCCCGCCGACGCCGAACTGCCACTCGAAGCGGAACCAGATGTAAGCAGCAATCGCGAACAGTGCGAGCACCGTCGCGATCACCCCGGCGCGGATCAACTCGCTGCCGACGCTGGGGCCGACGACCTCGACCCGGCGATAGTCGACCCCCGCACCGAGCGCTTGGCGCGCCAGCTGGACCGCCTGCTCCTGCGCCGCGTCTCCGCCGGGTTGGCGCGGCAGACGGATCAGCACATCGGTCGGTGGGCCGAACCCCTGCAGCGAGGCCTCGCCGACGTGTAGCGCGTCGAGTTTTTGCCGCATTTCGGCGAGGTTCGCCGGGCCGGTCGTCGACCGCACCTCGATCAAGGTGCCGCCGACGAAGTCGATGCCGTAGTTGAGCCCGACTGTCAGAAACAGCACGATTGATGACAAGGTAAGCAATAGGGAGAAGGCGAACCCGATCTTGTGCCAGGCCATGAAGTCGATCTTCGGCGTGCGCCGGATGACGATCAGCGGTCTCATCTGAGTGTGGTCATCGTAGGATGGCGGCCGGTCAAATCGGGATCGCCTTCGGCTTCCACTGACGCAGCCAGGTGACGATCAACAGGCGGGTGACAAGGATCGCAGAGAAAAGCGACGTCAACACGCCGATGCTGAGCGTCACCGCAAAGCCCTTGACCGGTCCCGAACCGAGCCAGAACATCAGAAAGCCGGCGACCAAGGTCGTGACGTGGCTATCCAGGATCGTGCCAAAGGCTCGCTTAAACCCGGCGTCGAGCGAGGACAACATCGTCCGGCCGCCCCGCACCTCCTCACGGATGCGCTCGTATATTAAGACATTGGCATCGACCGCCATGCCCATTGTCAGTGCGATGCCGGCGATCCCCGGCAAAGTGAGTGTGGCGCCGAGCAGCGACAGGCTGCCGAGCATCAGGCACAGGTTAAAGAACAGCGCAATGTCCGCGAAGATCCCGAACAACCCGTAAAACAGAATCATGAAGACGACGACCAACACCACCCCGACAATGCTGGCGATCGCTCCGGCATGAATCGAATCGGCACCCAGGTCCGGTCCGACAGTCCGCTCCTCGAGGATCGTGATCGGCGCCGGCAAGGCACCCGCGCGCAGTAGCAAGGCGAGATCGCTCGCCGACTGTACGGTGAAGCTGCCGGAGATGATGCCGCTACCGCCGAGGATCGGCTCGCGAATGACCGGCGCGCTGATTACC
>DASQCY010000192.1:0-5830 GCA_035634495.1 Allostellaceae bacterium | reverse complement strand
GTCAGCGGGACTTTCTGGATCTCGGTTGTGGCGAACACGAATTTGGCGTGCGGCGGCGGTTCCTCGAGCGTCTTCAACAGCGCGTTGAAGGCGCTCCGGGAGAGCATGTGGACTTCGTCGATGATGTAGACCCGGTAGCGCCCCAAATCGGGCTTGCGGTACAGCAATCCCTCGGTCAGCTCGCGGATGTCGTCGACGCCGGTGCGCGAGGCGGCATCCATCTCAACCACGTCGCTGTAGCGGTCCTCGGCGATCTGACGGCAATTCGCGCACACCCCGCAGGGGGCAATGGTCGGCCCGCCCGATCCGTCCGGGGCTACGCAATTGAGCCCGCGCGCCAGGATCCGCGCGGTCGTCGTCTTGCCCACGCCGCGCACGCCGGTCAAGATGAACGCATGCGCCACCCGGCCAGTCGCAAACGCGTTCGACAGGGTGCGCACCATCGCCTCCTGCCCGATCAGCTCGGCGAAGGTCGAAGGCCGATATTTGCGGGCGAGGACGCGATATGCGGTCGCCGAATCGTTCATGCGCGGACCTGTCGAGGCGGGAGACCGGACGGACGACCCAGACCGGAACTCGTTACGGCTGCTTCCTTCCGGACCTGACCGAGTTGGCGAGGGGTCTGTCCGCCGCCGGGCTCCCGCAGGCACTATACTCACTCATTCGCGAAAAAATCGACCGCGCTGTCGATTCCGGCTTCTTCGCGCGTCGTCATGCTGCCAACCATTCGTCGGAGAGGAGAACGATGCCCGAGCTTCAGATCATTGGCGGACCGCAGAGCAATTACGTGCGAGTCGCGCGCATCGCCTGCGCCGAGAAGGGCGTTCCCTACACCCTCGTTCCGGTCATGCCGCACACCCCCGAGGTCGATGCCATCCACCCCTTCGGCAAGATCCCGGTCATGCGTCACGGCGATGTGACCCTCAGCGAGTCGCGCGCGATCTGCTTTTACATCGATCATGCGTTCGACGGCCCTCCCCTGGCTCCACGGAACCCGGTGGACGGAGCGCGAACGGAAGAGTGGATCTCACTCGTCAATACGACAATCGACCCGTTGCTGATGCGCCAATATCTCGCCGCCTATTTCTTCCCGCGGACCCAAGACGGCCGTCCCAATCGCGCGGCCATCGACGCGGCGCTACCCAAGATGGAAGAGCATTTCGCGGTGCTCGACCGCGTCGTCGCCAAGACCGGCCACTTGGTCGGTGACAGTTTCACGCTCGCCGACATGAACCTGCTGCCGATCCTGTTCTTCATGGACAAGGCGCCGGAGAGCCGTGCGATGCTGAACCGCAGCCGGAACCTCAGAGCGTATTACGAGCGGCACCGGGCGCGGGCGAGCGCCAAGGACACGATCCCGCCGCCCTTCCCCGGCCGCTCCTCATGGGACATCGCGGCGTAAGGAGCGAGCAGAACCATGCGCTACATGTTCCTGATCTATAGCCGCGAGACCGACATGGCCGGGATGTCGCCCGCCGACATGGACGCGCTGAGGGCGGCGCACAGGGCGGTCATGGACGAGACCGGTGCCAAGGGCATCTTCCACGGTGCCGAGCCGCTCCATCCGACCGCCACTGCCACGACCGTCCGCATGCAGGGCGGCAAGCCGCTGGTGATCGACGGGCCGTTCGCCGAGACAAAGGAGCAGCTCGCGGGGTATTACATCCTCGACTGCAAGGACCTCGACGAGGCGATCGGGTGGGCCGCCAAGATACCGACGGCATGCAAGGGCGGCGAGGGCTGCATCGAGATCCGGCCGATCATGGGGCTGCCCTCGCGGTAATCCCAACCGATGTCCGCACTTGCGCGGAGTCGGTGTTTCGTTACGAGCACGGCCTGATCATCGCCGGCCTGATCCGGCTGTGCGGCTCTTTCGACCGCGCCGAGGAGGCGATGCAGGACGCCTTGGCGGCGGCGCTGGTGCATTGGCCCGACCGTGGGATCCCGCAAAACCCCGCCGCGTGGATCATGACCGCCGCTCACCGCAAGCTGATCGACATGGCGCGGCGCGAACGCACGCGGAACGAAAAGCACGACCTCCTTGAGCAGGAAGCTGCGATCGCGGTCTATGAGAACCCGATACCGGCGCCGTCCGCACTTCCCGACGACCGGTTGCGGCTGATTTTCACCTGCTGCCACCCCGCGCTCAATCGCGAGGCGCAGATCGCCCTCACTTTGCGTACCCTCGGCGGCCTCTCGACCGCCGAGATTGCTCGAGCATTCCTGATACCGGAACCCACTTTGGCGCAACGGCTGGTGCGCGCCAAGCGCAAGATCCACGACGCGCGCATTCCTTACGAGGTGCCGCCGGATCACGCTCTCGCCGAGCGGCGGGCTGCGGTGCAGGCAGTGATTTATCTGATCTTCAACGAAGGCTATCTCGCGACCACGGGCGAGGCCCTGATCCGGCGCGAGCTGTGCGCCGAAGCCACCCGCCTCGCCCGCATGCTGTGCGAAATCGACGCGCAGGAGCCGGAAAGCCTTGGTCTGCTCGCGCTGATGCTGTTGCATGACTCCCGGCGCCGCGCACGGGTCGACAGGGAAGGCGCTTTGGTCACCTTGGAGGACCAAGACCGCTCGCTGTGGGATCGCGGCCAGATCCGGGAGGGCTTGGCGCTGATCGACGAGGCGCTGCGCATCGGTCGGATCGGACCCTATCAGCTGCAGGCGGCGATAGCCGCTGTGCATGCCGAAGCCCACACCGCCGCGGAGACGGATTGGGCGCAAATCGCCGCCCTCTACGATGAACTCGCCCAAATCAATCCGACACCGGTCGTGCTGTTGAACGGTGCGGTCGCGGTTGGGATGAGCCGGGGGCCGGAACAGGGGCTGAAGCAGATGGACCGGCTCGGAGCCTCCGGAGCACTCGATCGTTATCACCTGTTTCACGCTGCGCGCGCCGATATGCTGCGCCGGCTCGGGTCACGAAGTGCTGCAGCCGACGCCTATCGGCAAGCTCTTTCCCTGACGGCCAACGACGTCGAGCGCACGTTTCTGGAGCGCCGCCTCGCCGCGCTGTGAGGAGCGCCCGCGGGTTGCGGCCGGCATGGTGGATATGCCAGTCTCGCCCAATGCGAGCGCCGAATTTCTATGCCCATCCCAGCTTCGAGCGCGCTGGTCTGCGCCGGCGCGATACCAGCTGGATTCTCGAACGCATCGCCGACCCGGCGAGCCTCTTCGTCCCGGTGTGGCGCAACCAGAACCTCGTCATCGAACTCGATGGTGCCGAGCCGCGCGCCGTTGTGCTCGCCTCGGCTGCCGTCGCGTCGAGCCTCACCCCTGCCGAAGAGCGCCTGGCCCGCGGCGAGGTCGTGTTTCTCGGGGTGGTCGAGGAACGGGCGCATTTTGCGCTCGACCTGTCACCGCTCGACGCACCGCTCGAGATGCTGCGTTCCCCGGCACTAGCGGCGAGCGGGATCGACGCGGCTCGCGTGCGGTTTACCGATTTGCGCCAGCTCGGCGGGCGGATCGGGCGGCGCGAGGGGGCGCTGTTGGCGCTCGCGCGGGCGATGATGTTTTGGCACGCGCGCCATCGGTTCTGCGGATTGTGCGGCAACCCGACCCGCAGCGAAGAGGCCGGGCACATGCGCCGCTGCGCCGATCCCGCCTGCGACACAATGCATTTCCCGCGCACCGACCCCGCCGTGATCATGCTGGTCAGCGACGGGGAGCGCGCGTTGATGGGCCGCTCGAAGCACTTTCCGCCGGGCATGTATTCGACGCTGGCGGGCTTTGTCGAACCGGGCGAGAGCCTCGAAATGGCGGTCGCCCGCGAGGTGCGCGAGGAGACTGGGATCGAGGTCGGTGCGGTCTACTATCACTCCTCGCAGCCGTGGCCCTTCCCAGCCAACATCATGCTCGGGTTTCACGCCCAAGCGCTGACCACCAAAATCACAATCGACTACGGCGAGCTGGAGGATGCGCGGTGGCTCGAGCGCCGATGGCTTCTCGCACACACAGACGATGACACCTTTGGCATGCCGCGACTCGATTCGATCGCCCGCCGCCTGATCGAGGATTGGCTGCACGGCCGGATCGAGATCGGCAGCGAGCGATAAAGGTCGCGATCCCACGCGGCCCGCCGGCGGACTGTCGCAAACTCTCCGACCCCTGTAAAAGCCGGAAAACAGCGTGAATAATTTATTTGGCGCGGAAATTTGCCCGGGTCGTCCTTGGATAAAGTAAGCTAAATCAGATAGTTACTTATGAGAAGCGGTTCGAACGAACAGGGGGCTGACGAGCGCCCAGCAGGGGGCGGAATCGTCCTAACAGGGTGGTAACAGGGGAGGCGCCCAGACACCCGTTTCGTGGCTTCGAATAGAACATTACGAAAAATCCTTTATTGAGAAATCAACAAACCCAAGCGGGCATATGGGTCGAAATTTTGCCGTGGCAAGCCGGCGAGAGCAGGCTCACCAGATCCAAGGGCGGCGACCGCGGGCGGCGAAAGGAACTCTCGCCCGGCAACAAGATCCAGATGTTGGGTCAGATCGGGAGATCACCGAAGTCCGCGACCTCGGCGCGGAGGTCGAGGCCAGCGACGGCGTCAAGGACGGTGACTAGGTCGTGATCACTCCCGCCGTCGATCCCGGGGATGGAGGCAGGGTGCAGATTCGCACGACAACGACGGCTGGCTAGAACCTGACGCGCTGCGATTGGTTGGTTGGTCCGAGAATGATTTCACTCAAATTGACAAAAGTTAACGCTGAAGCGGGTAGGGAGTCGCTTAAATCGGTGGTGAGCGCTTAAGCGAAAGCGGCTTGGTTGGAACCCGCGACAACGCCGGTGACGAGCGATGTTGAATTTGAACACTACACGGCCAGGCCCGAAACACGCCGACTGCGGTAATCCTTCGCGACCGCAGTCGCGCGGACCGGAGCAGAGTGGCGTTGACCGCAGCTTGCGCGCACAAATCGAAGTCCTGGTTCCGCGGCTGAGGCGTTATGCGCGCGCTATGGCGCGCGATCCGGTTGCTGCAGATGACCTCGTTCAGGATTGTCTCGTCCGCGCTCTCGGGAAAATTCACCTGTGGAAAGAAGGCACCGATCTCCGCGCCTGGCTGTTCACCATCCTGCATAACCGACATATCAGCCACGCGCGCCGGACCGCGCGACAGCGTGACATCGTCCAATTGCAGAAATGGAAACCGGGTTCGGCGGCCTCGCCCAATCAGATCGTCAGGTTGGAACTTCGCGACCTGGAGCGCGCCATTGCCAGACTGCCCGAGGAGCAACGCTCGGTAATTCTGCTCGTTGGGTTGGAGGGCATGCGATACGACGAAGTCGCTTTGGTCCTTAACCTCCCGGTCGGAACGGTCCGCTCACGAGTTTTCCGAGGCCGCGCAAGCTTGCGCGTGATGACCGGGCTCCTCCCCGGTCAGCACAGCCCGCCCCTCGAACATGCGGCCAAGCGCGCTGCTCGCCGGCGCCGAGCGCCGGTCGGAAATTGTCACCCGCCGATCTCGTCGCAGAGCTTGCACTGACCCTCACGTTTCCAGGCTAGCAAGCGCCTGCGAAGGCTCCGGCCGAAAGCAACGCGCTGAAATCGGTGTAAAATCGGTTCGGTAGAGCCTTGCCCGGTGAGCGGCGCCTCGCTCTACAGCACCACCTCGGCGAGATAGGGGCCCGGTGAGGCGATGCCTTCGGCAAAGCGTTCGTTGAACGCCTCCATCGTCGTGACCTTCCCGCCGGGCACCGCCATCGCGCGTGCGAGACCACCCAGTCGAGATCGGGATGGCCGAGGTCGAGCATGTCGAGCGCCCTGCGCCCCGGATTCCAGGCGCCCATTGGCGAACTCGCCGAGCAGGATCGCGTAACTCCGGTTCGAGAAT
>DASQCY010000191.1:0-3023 GCA_035634495.1 Allostellaceae bacterium | reverse complement strand
CCCACCGCGGGCAGCATGACCTCGCGCGACAGAATCTGCGTTACGTGCTCAGCCTTGCCGAGCCGTTCGAGCCCGCACAGCGCAAGCACCATCGCGTCGACCTCTCCGCTGTCGAGCTTGCGCAGCCGCGTGTCCACGTTGCCGCGGATCGGAACGACTGTCAGATCGGGCCGCTGGCGCAACAATTGCGCCTGCCGGCGAAGCGATGCCGTGCCTATCTTCGCACCCTTCGGCAGGGCCGCGAGGCTTGTCGCCCTTGCGGACAGGAACGCATCGCGCGGGTCGTCGCGGGCGAGTACGCAGGCGATCTCCAGTCCACTGGGGAGCCAGGTCTCAACGTCCTTTAGCGAATGGACGGCGAGGTCGATACGCCCGGCGAACAGCGCCTCCTCGATCTCCTTGGTGAACAGGCCCTTGCCGCCGATTTCGGCCAAGCGACGGTCCTGCACCCGGTCGCCGGTCGTGCGAATGGTGACGATCTCGACGGCACCCGCCGCGGCGAGGTCGGGATGGGCCATGAGCAGGCGGTCGCGCACGAGAGCGGTCTGGCGCAGCGCCATCGGGCTGCCGCGGGTGCCGATGCGGAGCGGGCGAGACGACATGCCGCCCGTTCTAACCGGCTTCGCGCCGGCGTTCCAATATCCGCGTCTACCTCACGGTCCATATTGCTATATCATCCCGGACATGCCCGATCCTGCCGTCCTCACCCGGCCGCCGGCCGCGGAGGTCACCTACCTCGCCGGTCTCAACGACGCGCAGCGCCGCGCCGTCGAGGCCGTCGACGGTCCGGTCCTGGTTCTCGCCGGCGCCGGCACCGGCAAGACCCGAGTGCTGACGACACGGCTTGCCTACATCCTCGCCACCGGCCGAGCTTTTCCGGCCGAGCTTCTCGCCGTCACCTTCACCAACAAGGCCGCGCGCGAGATGCGCGAGCGACTCGAGGCGATGATCGGTCGAGCTGCGGAGGGCGTGTGGCTCGGCACCTTCCACGCGATCGCCTCGCGCATCCTGCGCCGGCACGCCGAACTGGTCGGCCTGAAGTCGAGCTTCACGATTCTCGATACCGACGACCAGATTCGCCTCCTGAAGCAGATCCTGGCGGCCGAGAACATCGACGAGCGACGCTGGCCGGCACGGCTGCTGCTGGCCATGATCCAGCGCTGGAAGGATCGCGGCCTCGGTCCGGAAAAGGTCCAGCGCGCCGATGCGGGCGACTTTGCTCGTGGCCGGGCGGTCGACCTCTACCGGCAATACCAGGAGCGCCTGATGACGGTGAACGCCGTCGATTTCGGCGACCTCCTGCTCCACAATCTGACGCTCTTGATCGGCAACCCCGACATCCTCGGCGACTACCAGCGGCGCTTCCGCTACCTGCTCGTCGACGAGTACCAGGACACCAACGTCGCACAGTATCTCTGGCTGCGCCTGTTGGCCCAGCAGCGCCGCAATCTGTGCTGCGTCGGCGACGACGACCAGTCGATCTATAGCTGGCGCGGGGCCGAGATCGGCAACATTCTGCGCTTCGAGACCGATTTCCCCGGGGCTACGATTACGAGGCTCGAGCAGAACTATCGCTCGACGTCGCACATCCTGGGTGCTGCTGCGGGGATGATCGCGCAGAACCGCGGGCGGCTCGGCAAGACGCTGTGGACCGAGGCGGACGAAGGCGACAAGGTCGTTGTGCGGGCGGTGTGGGACGCCGTGGATGAGGCCCGCTGGGTCGGCGAGGAGATCGAGGCGCTGCAGCGCAAGGGCCATGCGCTGAGCGAGGTCGCGATATTGGTGCGCGCCGCTTTCCAGACGCGCGAGTTCGAAGAGCGGTTCATCTCCTTGGCGCTGCCCTATCGCGTGATCGGCGGGCCACGCTTTTACGAGCGCCAGGAGATTCGCGACGCGCTGGCCTATCTGCGACTCGTAAACCAGCTGGCGGACGACCTCGCCTTCGAGCGCATCCTGAACACACCGCGGCGGGGCATCGGCAGTGCCACAGTGCAGCAGCTGCATGCGCTGGCACGTGCCAAGCGTCTGACGCTCGTCGAAGCGGCGCGGGCGCTGAGCGCCGGCGACCAGCTGAGGCCTGCCGCACGCAATGCGCTTGCCGGCTTCATTGCCGGGCTCGACCGCTGGCGAGCGCAGTCGGAGAGGCTCCCCCATACGGACTTGGTACAGATCGTCCTCGACGAATCGGGCTATACCGCGATGTGGCAGGCGGACCGGTCGCCCGACGCCGCGGGACGGCTGGAAAATCTCAAGGAGCTCGTCGTCGCGATGGCCGAGTTCGAGAACCTCGGCGGGTTCCTCGAACATGTCAGCCTGGTCATGGACAATGCCGCCGAGGCCGGCGGCGACATGGTCAATCTGATGACGTTGCACAGCGCCAAAGGGCTCGAATTCGACACGGTGTTTCTGCCCGGCTTCGAGGAAGGGCTGTTTCCCAACCAGCGTGCGCTTGAAGAGAACGGGCCCGCCGCGCTCGAGGAGGAGCGCAGGCTCGCCTATGTCGGGCTGACCCGCGCCCGGCACCGCGCCCATGTCTGTTTCGCGGCCAATCGACGGATCCACGGCCAATGGCTCAGCACAATCCGCTCGCGATTTGTCGACGAGCTGCCCGCCGAGCATGTCGAGGTCGTCGCCGAGCTCGGCCTGCAACCGGTTGGCTCGTGGGGTTCCGACTGGGAGAGCGCGAAGGAGGTACCGCAAGCGGCGACGTTTTGGCAGCCCGCGGCCCCGCGGTCTCGCCATATGCCGCTGATAGAACGCGCTCCGGTTCCACGGCGCGGCGAGGAGATCCGAAAGGTCGGCGGCTTTGCCGTGGGCGGCCGCGTGTTCCATCAGAAATTCGGCTACGGCACGGTGACCGAAGTCGAGGCCAACAAGCTCGTGATCCATTTCGATGTCGCGGGCGACAAGAAGGTGATGGACGCCTACGTCGAGCACGCCTGAAGAGGACGCCCGATGACGGTCTGGCGGGTCCTCGCGAGGGTCCGCGGGGCGGATGCGGCGACCGCGGTGCTTGCGCTCCT
>DASQCY010000190.1:0-3565 GCA_035634495.1 Allostellaceae bacterium | reverse complement strand
CAGCGCAGCATGACCGGCATCTAGAGCACCTTCCCGGCCACCGCCGAGTCGACGCAACGTTCGAGGCTCGCCAGGCTCGACCGGTAGCCGTAACCGCCCAAGATGTTGACGAGCTTCGCCGAGTTGGTCATCAGGCGGGTCCAGCCGTTGGCCTCGGCCATTTCGCGCGCGTAGCTCTGGTAGAAGCAGATCCCTTGAGCGACGACGGCACCCGCCGCCTCGATGCGGGTGGTGAGGCCCATCCGGTCGGCAGCGTGCTTGATCTCGGGCGAGGTCGCGACGATCAGCGTCGTGTCGGGATGGATTTGCCGGCCGTCCAGGCTGCCCGCCACCGCAGCGATCTCGAGCAGCGACAGCTGCGGAGCGGCGAAGACGACGACGTCGAGCTTGTCTCCCGGTGCGGCATAGCGGGCAAGAAAGGCCGCGATGTCGGCCGGGCCGATCGGGATCGGATCGGGCGGAGGCCCGGCGAAGACCGCTTCCCCGGCGGTGATGCCGGGCATGTGGAACAGCGCCACCGAGCCGAAGCTCGCCAGTGCTGCGCCGAAATGCTTCAGTGCGTCCGAGCCGGGGACCTCCGGAAGCCCCACGATCATCGGGACCTGCCAGTAGGAACCGCAGGACTCACCGATGATGCCGCCCAGGGCGCCCCATTCGCTGAGGTCGCGCGGGTTCGCTGCCACCCGGAACCGCCGGGTGGCGCGGCGGTATTCGTCGAGGTGATAGCCGTAGCGCGGGGTGCGGCCGGTGAGCGCAGCAGCCAGCGCCGAGGGCCCGCCCTCGAAATTGCTGCGCGCGCCGAGCACGCTGTTGGCATAGATCACCGAGCCGGTGTCGCCATAGGCGACGTGCTCGCCGCGCAGCGGGGCGATGACCGTCTGATAGTTGATGCAGGTATCGGTCATCAGTACGCCGAAGGCGCGCAACGCCAGGATCGCCCGCATTTCGAGCGCGGACATCGCGGCGCTCTGCCCGAGCCGGCGATACACCGCAAAGTCGATCCCGCGCGGATCGGTGATCGCCGGCACCCGGACCCGCCGCTCGGGCTCGGCGGCGGCGGCGAGGCCTTCCAGGAAACGCACCCCGGCCTCGCCCAGGGATTCGGTATCGGCCATGATGTGCGCCTGTGACACCCGCACGAAATCGGCAGCGTTGAAGAATTCGCCGACGGCGATCTGGTGGGCAATCGCCCAACGCCTCGGCTCGCCGAATTCGCCCGCCAGCGTCACATTTTCTTCATCGGTCAGCCGCATCAACGAATCCTTTATCCGACCGCGCTATCGATCAGACATGACGGCAGCTCATTCGACATTCCTCTATCTTGGTTGGGCCGCTTTGCTGCTCGCCGTGGTCATGCTACGGCTGTCGGCGAAAATGCGGGCGGGGTTTTTTATCGCAGCGATCCTCGCGGTGATGGTTGGTGGAAAAAGCCCAGAGGTCGAGCGCGTAACGACCGAGATCTTCGCCACGGCGGATTAGTTCGGGGCAGCTTCCATCGCGATCCTCCGCGCGAGGAGATCGTCGATCTCGGGCTCCGCCAACCCGGCCTCGCGCAGGATCGCGCGCGAATGCTCGCCCAGCCGCGGCGCCGGATGCCGTAGCGCGCAGTCGGCGTCGCCAAACCGCACCGGCGGCCGCACGATGCGGATCGCTCCCTCCGACGGATGCTCGGTCAGTGGAAAGAAATCGACGGCGGCGAGCTGCGCGTCGGCCGGCAATTCGGCGAGCGGGTTGACCGGCCCGCACGGGATATCGGCGGCCTTCAACCTGTCGAGCCAGTAGGCGCTCGACCGGTCGCGCACGCATTGCGCGACGAGCGCGTAGAGCTCGGCGACGTGTCGGCTGCGCGTCTGCGCGTCGCTAAGGCGCGGATCCTCGGCGAACTCGGGGCGGCCAGCGAGGCGGAAGAAATCCCTCCAATGCCGGTCGGTGTAGGGGAGAATGCAGATATACCCGTCGGCGGTGCGATGCGGGCGCCGGTCGGGAGCGAGCATCCGGGCATAGCCGGGCGGCCCGATCGGGGGGTCGAAGGTCAGCCCGCCCATATGCTCGGCCATGACGAAGGCGGTCATCGTTTCAAGCATTGGCACTTCAATCGCCTGGCCTCGGCCGGTGTGCGCCCGCTGCAGCAGTGCTGCCATTACCGCGTAGACCATTGTCAGCCCGACTGTCTTGTCGCCGATCAAGGTCGGAACGAAGCGGGCGTCGCCGCCGGTCGTCATCTCGAGCGAAACGAGCCCGCAGCCGCCCTGGATGATGTCGTCAAAGGCCGGCCGATCGGCGAGCGGGCCGTTCTGCCCGTAGCCCTGAGCCGAGCAATAAACGAGGCGCGGGTTAACGTCTTGCAGCCGCTCCCAGGCAAAGCCGAGACGGGCCATCGCCTGCGGGCGCATGTTGTGCATCAAGACGTCGCTGCGGGCCGCGAGCCGGAGCAATATCGGCGCCGCTTCGGGCCGCTTCAAATCGAGCACCAGGGAGCGCTTGTTGCGATTGAGATTGAGAAAGACGTGGCCCATCTCGCGATGCCGAGCAGGACCGGCGTATCGCATGATGTCGCCCTCCGGCGATTCGACCTTTATCACCTCGGCACCGAGATCGCCCAGGATCTGTGTTGCCAGCGGCCCAAGGACGACTGTGGTCAGGTCGAGCACCCTGATCCCGGCGAGCGGGCCTGGTCTCGCTGTGCTCACCGCGGCATCCGGCTCTTGCATTGCCCGCTTCCGTACCTTACCCCGTGCTCGCCTTGATCCGGAGGAGGAAGGCGATGCCGGTGACGATGTATCACAACCCGCGCTGCAACACCTCGCGCAAGACCCTAGCGCTGCTGCGCGCGAAGGGCGTGGAGCCGACCATCATTGAGTATCTGAAGTCGCCCTATACGGCGGCACAGCTGAAGCAGCTCCTCAGCCAGCTGAAGATGCCGGCGAGCAAGCTTGTGCGGAAGAAAGAAGCTGCCGCCGCCGGCATCGACCCTGCGGCATTGTCGGAGGATGCGCTGATCGAGACAATGGCCAAGAACCCAATTATCGTCGAGCGGCCGATCGTGGTCTCGGGACAGAAGGCCGCACTCGGCCGCCCGCCAGAAGCGGTGTTTTCGGTGCTGTAGCCCGCACCTCACGTGGCAGGGGTCTGCGCCGAATACTCGGCAGCACAAAAAGCGCCGCCCTGGTAGCGCTCGGCGATCGGGTCGATCGCCCGACCAGCCTCGGCCGCCAGCACAGCTTCGGCGAAGGGTTCCGAACCGTCCTGTGGCCGGTAGCCGAGACGCTCGGCGTTGGAGTTGTCGTACCACGAGCGCCGATTGTTCGAGACGCCGTAAACGATTTCGTAGCGGATGTCCGGATGTTCGAGGCCGATGCGCACGAGCTGGGCGTAGTCGCGCGGGCTGATCCAGATCGACAGCCGGCGCTTGTCGATCGGTTGCTGTCCGAAATTGCCGATTCGGGTGCACAGAAAGCCGATCCCGTGCTTGTCGGCATAGAGGCTGGCAAGCGCCTCGGCAAAGGCTTTGCTGACGCCGTAGCGGCTGTCCGGGCGCGGCACCACCCGGTGGTCGATCTTCTGG